>NZ_JPES01000067.1:0-20929 GCF_000730175.1 Haloferax sp. ATB1
GGGCTGCCTGCGAAGCCAGTTCCACCGGTTGAGTTCGTTCCGCGAGTGGCAGATGCGCTTGATGTGACGGACCAGATTCGACGACGAGCACGGTCGTTAGCCGAGACATCGAGCGATGAGTGGGCTCATCGTGGCGCGAATCCGCATGCAGTCGCTGCAGCGTGTGTGTATACCGCTGCGGCTGAGCGAGACTGGCCGCTCACGCAGGCGCGTGTGGCAGCTGTGAGTGATTCTTCAATCAAAACGATTCGGACGCATTACCAGACGTTGTGTGAAGCTACCGGTTGAAGGTTCGAGCTGAGAGCAAGAGTTGTGTTGTACCCGTGACCGGTCTCACTCGCTTCATCCTATTCTGGTCATGCTCCCGACTGGCACTACCCTTTAATAGTAGTATATAAAATTCAAATACAATGTCTCACGAGAAACGGCTTGCGTCGCTTGAAATTCAGAACGTTGTCGCCTCCTGCGCAATCGGCCAAGAGTTGGCGTTAGAATCGCTCTCGATGGACCTTGTAGGCGCCGATTACAACCCGGATAATTTCCCGGGACTCGTGTACCGAACACAGGAGCCAAAAGCAGCGAATCTGATTTTCCGGTCTGGAAAAATCGTGTGCACTGGTGCGAGTAGCGTCGACGGGGTCAACCGTGCATTAGACCAGGTATTCGAAGAACTCGATAGCCTTGGAATCCCAATCGATGACCGGGAAGAGGCGACCGTGCAGAACATCGTCTCGAGTGCAGACCTCGGAACAACTCTCAATCTGAATGCACTTGCGATTGGTCTCGGGCTTGAGAATGTTGAGTATGAACCCGAGCAATTCCCTGGCCTCGTCTATCGGATCGACGAGCCGAACGTAGTGGTCTTGCTGTTTGGATCGGGGAAAATCGTCATCACGGGTGCAAAGAAGGTGGAGTTTGCACGTGAGGCGATTCAGGTCGTGAGCGACGAAATTGACTCGCTTGGGTTACTCGGTTGAGCATCGGATTCTGTAGTCAAGTTGTCCAATTGCCGGGGAAAGACAAAGGGTGATAACTGGCCTCTATGCTGGAACGGGATATCTGGGTCACACCTGAGCCGACTGATTCAGGGTGTAGTCTCGACTGAATCCCCGTATTCGGTCCAAGTGGCGTTTCAGGCATTCACACAACGAGAAACGCCGCGCTTCGGTCGCTCTGTATTCCCTTTGACCATGCACAGGTGCTTGAAAGTACATTCTCCGACCGGTTTTGCTGTTATCGCTCGCTCATCGTACGTAGACGACAATTGAAGACGAGTACTGGTGCGACAGTCGATCAGATACTGAACACCGTCAGGGCGTCCGAACATCATCGGCATAACAGTGAGAGATATTGGTGATATACGTGTCAGTATGGGTTCCTCTGAAACCACCGGTGAGACGCAAAGACTCGATGTCAGAGATATCGACGGTGAACCGTTCAGCCACATCATGTCTGCAATCGGTGAGTTGAGCGCGGGTGACTCACTTCTTCTTGTCAATAGCTTCGAACCGGTCCCACTCTACGATGTCCTCAAACGGCGTGGGTGTGAGTTTCAGACGACTCAGGTTGAAGACGACGAGTGGCACATCACGATCTCTCTGAGATAGTAACGACTGAAGATGTGTGCACCACCGCAACCGCTTGCAAAGATACAGGAATCATACCGGTATTTCGGTCACGACGTGTGACGTGCTCCAATCTCGATCAAGAGCCGTACTAGTAAATATCCATATCCGAGCGACCCCAGGAGTGCGACGCCGTCTCCGAGAGCACCTACAAGAGACATACCTGCGATTCGGCCGAGGACCGAGAGGACGAGCCCAGCGAGGAGTGCAGCGATTATGAGCTGGGTAGTCCGTTTGCTCGCCCCACGAAACCGACCCGCAGACGGAGGATAAAACAGGAAGGTAAACCCGACAATGACGAGACCAAGGAAACCAAGGAGGTTGAGCTGACGGTGTGCAGATAGCGTCCCCGGTGGAAGCGCAGGTATCTCAAGTACGCTCCAAAGGGCCATTGTGAGCCCGATAGCAACACCCATAACACCAGCAACCACACCTGCGAGAACACTTTCTGTTCCGACCCGCCGGCGGTCTGACCGGAAGAACACACTGAGATACAACGCTGCAAAGCTGACGAATGCTATCGCTTCACTCACCGCCCCCGCGACGAAAAGTGGACCACCACCCAGACCGGAGGCAACCAATGCCGGTCCAACTGCACCAGCGGGGAGGACGACTGCGGCGAGTTTTTTCGATACCGGAACACCGAGGAACCGAGGGCTGAGACGAACGCCGAGCGTGAAAACGAGGAGGACTGCGAACCCCGCGGATACCAAGTGTGTGATTCGCGGAAAATAGCCGTCCGTGAGCCCTGGTAGCATTGTCGTACGCGCGAGTAGTTCGTACGACCCAACCGCGAGATAGGCGAACGGGATGATGAGATACCGGTTTGCATACTGGTCTACCCACTCGTAGCTCTCCCTGTGAGAACTCGTTCCCGTTTCCCCGCGTCGGACCTCGTTTCGGACCGACCACGACAGCGCAGCGACGAACGCTGCGACACCACTCCCCCAAACGAGTGCCCCAAGAGTCTCCCCAAATGTCGGTCCAGCCGAACCTGCAGAGAATGCAAGTAGCACAGTCCCCAACGTGGCTGCCACGAAATGGACTGGTGGGATGGTGTCGGTAGAGAGCGTCGTCCCGAAATACGAGGGAACTAACAGATAGGCCATACCGAAGACAACGTGGGAGACGAACCCGAAGAGAGCGAGGATGACCTCAACACGATGAGTGATGCTGATCGTTGCACCGAGTCGCCAGCAGACGAAAAACACGGCACTCGCGATGATGAATCGCCGCGACCACCGACTTCGGCTCGCTCCTGTCATCGGAGACCACCCGAGACGTTCCGCTTCGAGCTGAGTGTGTGCGGTCTCTCGTCTCGAATAGCTGCCTTTGACCCCGTCATTGGCTGTGGCGGTGCATCGCTCATCATCCAGTCGTAGACAGCCGAGGAACAAACAGTTCCACCCGAACGTATTCGGGAGAACGCTGAACGAGTGTTCACGTCATAGTTCCGCTGTATGCCACGTGTCGATTTTGATGCGAACCGGACGTACAATGCAACCCGGTTTTCTGCCAACGAAGCGTTTCTGACCGGCCGGACAAAAGTCATCTGTGGCTTCTTCGAGTCGGGACAGTTTATCCCCGTCCACGCACCGCCGAGCGACCTCGTCGTCAGCGTTCGATCTGGAAGCGGGCTCGTCCGTGAAGGTGAGACTGACCACCATGTCACCTCTGGTGACGTAGTGTTTGTCCCCGCGGAGACGAAACGTGGAATACGAGCTGACGAAGATTCAAGACTCGAAGTATTGTTGGTGACGTCGCCACCGCCGACCGATGCTGAACACGAGCCGGTTCGCCGCGGGTTGACGGAGGACGATTTCGAACCATTGCTTACCAGCGAGTGATTCGTTGTCGGCAAACTCCCTGTAGCTGTCTTCATGGGTGGTGATCGACCTCCCACTAAGGGGCCATCTACTTGTGACCCGAGTACAACAGCCCCGTGACCCGAAGACGTTCGCACAAAGGTATTCTTACTACCGGTTCGGACCTGAAGCTGATGAGTGAGCGAACGACCGAACTTCGCCAGTTGACAACCGAACTCCGAACCCACGACGACGTTGATGACGCGTTCCTCGCGAAGAGCTTCACCGATCGTCACGTGATTGTCGACATCAAAGGTGACAGCGGAGTTCCGTCGAACGTAGCGAACCGACTCGCGGCACACGGGCTCCGTGGCGCCGACGAGGTGTATGGCGACGATGAGCACGGGTCTTTTGCCGGTGCCGTCGGTGACGCGACACGGCATCATTTCGTGGATGTCCAGACTCGCGGCGCTCACCAGTCATACGTGTAGACTGAGTCGACAATGTGCGCGCAGATGTGTGGTTGATTATTCGAGTCAGGAACGTAACTGACTGTCTGGGTATCGTATCGGGATCGTTGTGCTAGTTAGCCCAGTCTGCACCCCATTGGTCGAGGGCTTCGAAGACGGGACACAGAGCACTTCCCTTCTCGGTCAGCGCATAATAGCTCGCAACCGGTGATTCGAACTCCTTGTGATTGTCGACCAACCCCTCCGCTTCCAAGTCGTCGAGTACACGCGAGAGCGTGTAGGAACTGGCTCCGGTTGAGCGTTTGAGTTCGTTGAACCGCTTTTCACCGTCACGCAGGTCGTTGAGGATGATGAGCTTCCACTTTGCTCCCATCTGCTCGACAGCCCCCACGACGTTGCAGACGTCCGAATTCCGCCGCTCGACCTCGGTGTCTTCGCTAGTGTCAGCTTCGGGTGGTTGGGTCGCCATTACTTGGTCACACTATCGTTGCCTGAGATATAAATAGGTTTGTAGCCAAACCAGGTAATGTAATGGAACTACAAAACTCGACAGTGCTCGTGACCGGAGCGACCGGAAACATGGTCCGTACGTGACGGATTCTCTCGTTACTAGTGGTGCCAATGTTATCGGAACCTACGTCACCGACACAGCAAGAGATGAAGTCGAAAAGCGCGCTGAAAACGCCGACGCAGTATCGTACTACCAGGTCGATCTAACCGAACAGGCCGCTGTTAACACCTTCGCCGAGACGGTCGTTGACGACCACGGATCGATCGACCACATCGTCGGACTCGCTGGTGGCTTCTCGATGGGAAGCGTAACTGATACCGACGTCGATGCCTTCCAGGCCGCGCTGAATCGCCACGTGACGACAGCGTTTCTGACCGTCAAAGCCTTCGCGGACCAGCTCGACGAGCAGAGCGGTGTCGTCCTGTTCAGTTCCGAGCGTGCTATCAACCCTGTCGGCGGTACGCTCGCGTACGACGTCGGTAAGGGCGCAGTTCGGACGCTGACCGAGTCGCTCGACACCGAACTCGATGCTCGTCTCAACGCAGTTGCACCGTTCCTCATCGACGTGCCCGGGAACCGCGAGGCGATGCCCGACGCCGATTTCTCGGAGTGGACGGCCCCCGAGGCCATCGTTGATGAAGTGCTCCACCTGCTTTCGAACGAGGGCGTAACGGGGCAGATCATTCGGATGACCGGCGGCCAGCCGGAGTTGGAGGAATAGTCGTGCAGATCGAGACACAACAACCGACATCAGAGGCGGCTACGCGGTGGGGTTTGGCCTTTGTTCGACTCGCGCTCGGGATTCCGATGCTTATCTCAGGCGTCGGCAAGGTGCTCGCAATCGGACCGAAACCGATGGGTATCTCGGGCTTCGCGGGTTTCTTGACAAGCCTCGGCGTTCCGTTTCCCACAGTTGCTGCGTGGGGAGTCGGCCTCATCGAACTTGTTGGCGGCCTCTTGTTGGTCGTCGGCGTGGCTGTTCGAGTCGTGAGTGCGCTGATTGCAGTCGATATGGTCGTCGCGACCGTTCTGTACCACCTTCCCAACGGATATCCCGCCGGAAGTAATGGTATCGAACTGACGCTCGTGTTAACCCTGATCGCAGCAGCGCTGGTGCTGAGTGGCCCCGGCACGCTCTCGGTCGAACATGCGCTGTTCGATCAGGAGGATTCGTCTTTCGACTCGTCTCAATCCCGGGGCGCACATAAGTAAGGGGCGCACCGTCTCAGTATTATGACCTCAGAGATCCCAGTCACCGACACGGATGAGGGCTTTGTCGTTCGCGATCCCGACGATATCGAAATTCGAATTCAAATCGACCCATCGGATCTGTAGTCTGAACGAACGCTGCTCCGATGGCTACCTTGTTCAGCATCGCAATATCCCATCCGAGGGGCTCGATACCACCGTCAACCCCCTGATCAGATAACAAGTGTGATGGTACCGGCTCGTTGCCGGAGTCCATCGTTTGTCCCAATGCACGTCACGGGTCGTATACCCCCGATCTCAGTCGGCAGGTGCTTCCCGTCCACTTAGTGGACTTCTGTACATTGAAGATAAATGTCGTTCTTGCGACCGGCACGAATCGAGAACTCGCAGACGTGATCAGCGAGTACTTCGCTGACCCGCTCTTCTGAAATGGAACGCAGAGCGTTTGACATACTACTGATTGCGTTGTCGATTCCACAGACCCTCTGCTGTCCGGAGCGCAGTCACAGTTTCCGTAACATCGTGAACTCGTACGATATCTGCGCCGCCCTTCGCAGCGACGAGGTGCGCAGCGAGACTCGGCCCAACTCGTTCATTAGAAGGCAAGTCGGAGAACTCCGTGGCAAACGACTTGCGCGACGCACCGACGAGTACCGGAAAGCTGAGGGCAGTAAACTCATCAGTTCGTGCGAGTAGTTCGAGGTCGCCTTCTGTGTCAGTTCCGAAGCCAATCCCCGGATCGAGGATGAGCTGGTCGTCAGAGACCCCGGCAGCACGAGCGCGCTCGACACGCTGTTCCAGACGTTCACAAACGTCAGCTACAATATCGTCAGTTTTCGGGCTGTATGTGTTATCGACGGGTAGATTGACCGCGTCCATAAGTACTGCTCTGCACTCGCGGCCGGCAACGAGTGACTGCATCTCGGGATCTTCAAGTCCGTTCTGGTCGTTGATTATGTCAGCGCCGGCATCAAGGGCCGCCTTAGCAACTTTCGGCTTGTACGTATCGACCGAAACCAACGCATCGATATCAGAATTACTGGTAATCCGTTCGAGGATAGGGAGAACCCGTTCCTGCTCTTCTTGGACGGACACTGGGTCTGCCCCAGGTCGAGTACTCTCTCCCCAATGTCGATGATGTCGGCACCTGCTTCATCGATTTTACGTGCGCGTTCGACTGCACTCTCGAGAGACGTGTAGCAACCACCGTCGGAGAACGAATCTGGAGTGACATTCAGGATACCCATGACTTGTGTCTGGTCTGTACTCTCAAGCGTTTGGCTCCGGCTCATATCCATACGTCGTCTGGTAGGTGAGATAAACCCTAGGACTTGCGAAGCAACGTCGGTGACTTGTTCAGTGTGATGTCTTCTCGCTTATCGCCATCTTCTACGGGTCATCCACGCGAACATTCATCTTCAGTGTCTCGTTGAGTTGTCTTCCCTATCATACCCAGTACAAGAGTTGTAGCGGTGCTAGTCAACAGCACCTTTCAAAACATTCGATAATATCGGAGTCGCAGTTGTGCATTATGAACACAATTAAGAAACACCCCAGAAACCAGCCATTACGAGTGGTTCGTTGGGTACTCTGCTCATAGAACTTGTACTGATTAGAGATGCCATGTAGACTACTGTCTTCTTCGAGTGTCAAATACTAACTCCGAGATATGCGGCTATGATGTCGAAATAAATCACAACAATAGGGATGTAATCTTCTATCCAGGTCACGAAACTGGGCCAGATCACCGGTTCAAAGTCATACAATATTCACAAGTACTGGCGACGCTCTCACATTTCAGATACTTCGTAAATGAAGGGATATACTGCCTCTCAGACTGCTTTCTGGATCAGAGATTCGGTTCGAGCGGATGACTTCGATATAATCGAAATCGGGGATACTCCCAAATAAGTGACTAAAAATACATTACGAATATCGTTGGGACCAATAGTCTCCCAAAAGGTTCCAGAGCTAATCACATGTTGAGGTGAACTATGGGTGATGACTCGCGAGTGCGGAGGTGATAGTCCACCCCGACCGGTTGTTCACTGCTGCTTTCGTAGACAGTCTCCTCTCGTCCTCGGTTGGCTACAGTAAGATGTTCCTATTGCCAGTCTCTTCGGCTCGACCTTCGACTACCTACCGTCCGGCATGGAAGAGATCTGTCTGGTTGTCTGGCGTCACGAGAAACCAATTCCGCTAAGTTCGGCAGTGGACGCCGTACGATGACTTTTGTCTTCGAGAATGAGTTGAGCGAAAGATCACAAAACCTTCGCCCAGTATTCTCGTTGAAACACCATCTCTGGGCACATCTTCTGAAACACGCTCAGTAAGGCTCTGTAACGCTCACGTCAGCAGAGCTACTACCACGAACAGCTTCACGATTGCTGGGTCGCTTGTCTGGAACTTCTCCAACCCGTACTTCGATTCAACTCACGGAACAGTACTTCTCCTTTCCACTACACCACGTACAACGCCGCGACTTGCTCCGACGTGAACTCATCCGGCAGGTTCGTCATCTGCGGGAGATAGTCGTTAGTGTCCTCGTTTCGGTCACTGTCTCGACGCGGAACGCCATCGTCGCAGTCGGACGTTTCTCATCGTGGACGCTGCTTGAAGTCCACCAACCGAGTTTACTTGTTTATTTCGAGCGTACCTGTTTATATCGGAATTCGGAATCAAATCCACCGATTGCGTGCCTCGGCGACGACGTACAGTGAACCGGTGATTAGTACACAATCGTCGTCGTCGGCCAATTCGAGCGCGTGTTCGACCGCTATTTTCACTGTCTCGTTCCGTTCTATCCGGGGAGAGCTCGTCTCGAATGCACCAGCGAGCGTGTCGAATGACGCAGCTCGGCTCACACCCGGTCGACAGAGGTGAAGCACGTCCGATTCAGGGAGTATTGTCGCCATCTTGGAGTGGTCTTTCTCTTTCATTGCGCCGAACACGAGGTGTAGCTCATCGAATTCGTATCGATTGACGAGAGTAGCTAGTGCGGAGCACGCTGCCGGATTGTGCGCACCATCAAGGATTACCAATGGCTTCGTCGACAGTACCTCGAATCTCCCCGGCCAGTAAGCGTTGTGGAGGCCGTGCTCGATCGTCTTAGTATCGACGTTCGCCACTTGTCGGGCGAGCATTGCCGCAACGCCGGCGTTGGTCGCTTGATGTTGACCGATCAACGATAGGTTCGTCGTGACGTCCCAGTTCGGACCGATTATCGAAACGGTCGTTTCGTCGTTCGAGATCATTGGCTCCTCCTGTGTGATGATATCGGCTGCCGTGTCGCCCACAGTGACGACCGGCGTTTCGGCTCGGATCGCGTCGAGTGCGGAGCCGTCCGCACTCGTCACGAGCGGGGAGTCGCCCGGTGCGACTTGCGCTTTATCGCTGGCGATCTCTTCGACCGTCTCGCCAAGGACGTCGGTGTGTTCGAGACTGACGTTCGTGACGGCACTCGCCACCGGGTCGACGACACTCGTCGCGTCATGCCGCCCGCCGACCCCGACTTCGAGGACTGCAACGTCGACGTCTTCGCTACTAAAATGCTGCAACGCGAGGACGGTCAGAATCTCGAAGTACGTAGGGCAGTCACCGTCGTCGCGTAGCTGGGCGATGCACGGTTTAATCTCCTTAGCGAACGATCGGACGTGTGCCTTTGGGACTTTCCGCCCGTTAACCCGGATCCGCTCGCGAAAGCCGTTCAGGTCCGGTGAGGTGTACAACCCGACATCGTGACCCGCTTCTCGCAGTATGCGTTCGAGCATTACCGCTGTACTCCCCTTCCCGTTTGATCCCGCTATCTGAACGCAGTCGACTCCCTCATGTGGATTGCCGAGGCCGGAAAGCATCTTAGCGGTCGTCTCCGTCCCGAGATTCGGGCGAGAGCAATCCAGACTCTCTAGATAGTCGACCGCCTCATGGTACTCCATATCAAGTAGGTTCATCGGTATCGGTATTAATGTGTTTTTCTCCTCTATTACCCAAAATAACGTCCTGTGTCGGGACCCACGACACGGGACAGGAAACCGCTCACTCTCGCGATTGATCCTGACTTTAAGCTACTCAGCGGTGCGGTATCCGTCTATTAGTCTGTGGAACTGGAAGGTTCAGCGACGGACGGGTCAGAGCCTCGGACATTCCAGACGACGTACATCGCGATTGGGACGAGCAACGTTATGATGAGCGCCCCAACATTGCCTGCAATCTTGAGCGTGCCGACGAAGCTTCGGACCCCGTAGAGGTAAATCACCAGCGGCGGCACTGCGGTTAGGGCCCATGCGACACTCGTTGAGAGGCCATTGTAGTCGACGTAGTTGTTCTTCTGAGCTAGGCCGAAGCCGATGAAACTGGTCATAACGGTGATCAGTGGTAAGACGTTGCCGATGATCAAGCCGCTCGTACCGTAGATCTGTTCGAAGGCCTGCGGCCCGATCTGTGGCACTTCGCGTCCGAAGACGAGGACGAAGGCGACCGTCAGAATCACGTAGAGCGCGAAGATCAGGACGAAAGCCAGGCGGATGCTCCGCTTGGCCGCCTCGTAGTCGCCGATGGACCTGTAGACGTCCGGAATCATCGCGTGCCCGACGAAGGCAAAGAGTGCGACGCCGACGAAGGCCTGCCAAGCACCCATGTCGACGGTATCGGCGTTGGAGAGATCCCCATGGGGGAGACTCGTGAGCGCCACGACTAAGAACAGGAAGACGATCCCGATGACGAGAGCGAACTCCATCTTAATCGAGGCCTCCAGACCTTGGTAGATCATGAACGAGGCAACGATCCAGAAGAGAATCGCGGCCATGACCTCGCTGAGCGGCGTGATAGCGGCGAGCGTCTGGCCGCCAGCGGAGGTGTACGCGAGCAGTGCGCCGTAAATGTAGACCATCATACCGCCCATCATGAGGTACCCTCCCGGACGCCCCAGCAGATCACTGGCCAAGGTGACGATCTGGCTGCCACCACTCTTCGCCGAGAACCGAAGCAGAATGATGGAGGTGGCGTACAGTAACACGCCCACGACCAGCATGAGAATTAACGACGGGAGCAGCCCGATTTGAGCGGCAGCGTATGGTATCCCGAGGACGCCGGCACCGATGATGCTCCCGATGATGAGACTTGCGCCGCGTAGTTCCTCTGTGAACGTCATTATTGATTAATCACCACAGACGATTATTGCTGAATGTTAAAACTTAAACTTTTGGTTACTCAGTTTAGAATTATATTTTCTCATCGAGCAGCGACCAGGTTTCGTGAGAGGCTGAAGCGAGACGGATCACCTTCGCGTTCAGTATGGGTATTCGCTAGGAGTCAGACCGATATTAGGATAAGAGCCCATCATCGACCCGCAGAACCTCGCCGTTCACGTACGAGGCAGTTTCACTCGCCAGAAATGCGATTACATCTGCGATTTCTTCCGGCGTTGCCAGCCGTCCGCTTGCTGTATAGTCCTCTACCTCGTCCTCGTAGCTGGTCGTATTTTCGATGAGGTCCGTGTCAGTGTATCCTGGCGCAACGGCGTTGACACGGATGCCTTTCTCGCTCAGTTCTCGTGCCGCCGCGCGAGTCAGTCCGATCAGTCCTGCCTTGCTTGCAGCGTAGTTTACCTGCCCCGCCCAGCCGCGCTGTGCCGCGACGCTCGCGACGTTCACGATCCGACCACCACGGTTTCGGAGCATCAGCCGAGCCGCCTCACGCGTACAGTAAAACGCACCAGATAGATTGGTCTCGATGACGTTGTGCCACTGTTCAGGCGTCATGCGAACGAGCAGTCCGTTCTCCATGGTTCCTGCGTTGTTGATCAGAACCGTCGGCGAGCCGTATCGGTCGGAGATCATCTCGAAGACTGCTGCCACCTCGTTGAAGTTGGTCACGTCGCACGGCTCAACCCTAGTGGCGGCCGGATATGCTGCTAGCATTTCGGTCGTCTGTTCAGCCGCTTCCTCGTCGTCGTGATAGGTGACGATCACTGTTGCACCGCCATCAGCGAGGCGCATCGCTACTGCACGACCAATTCCTCGCGTTCCACCGGTCACGACGGCGACGTCGTCCTGAAAGCTGACCATTACGCAAACACCGACCGTGCATCAGCAGGCGTCTCGAGCGTGTGGCACTCAGCGTCCGGGTGGATACGCTTGACGAGACCTGTCAGGACGCCAGCCGGCGGAAACTCGATGTAGCGAGTGACGCCGCGTCGACGTAACTCCTCGATAGCGCCGATCCAGTCGACGGACGACGTGATCTGGTTGGTAAGATCCTGTCGAGCGACCGCTGGGTCTGTGTAGACTCGCCCCGAAACGTCTGAGACGATTGGTATTGCCGCTTCCTTCAGTGAGATATCTTCGAAAACCCTCTCAAGAGGGTCAACGGCGGGTGCATGATTGAAGAGTGAAATGCTGCACCGACTTGGAGTTCGCGGAACCGAGCAGTCGTTGCGTTAGAAAGGGTCGCTCGAACTTCCTTGACGCCGCTGATCGACCCGCTAATCACGGTCTGTTTTGGTCCGTTGTACAGCGCTACATTCACATCATCACGATTTCGACAGACATCGGCAACAGTTTCAGGATCTGCAAGTAATACTGCCAGCATCATCCCTGGTCCAGCCACTTGTTCGGCGCGTTCCATGAACTTTCCCCGTCGATGAACGACATCAACGAGATCAGCAGGTGACGCCATGCCGGCAGCTGTTAAAGCGGTGAAATGTCCCAAACTGTGACCGGCAACGAAGGCGGGCTCCACGTCAAACCGAGATACAACACCCCGGTACGTCGCGTATCCGGCGGTCAGTAGAGTCGGCTGAGCGGTACGTGGTTGTGCGAGTTCTCTCGTCCCCGCCCGGAAGCAGAGTTCGTACAGGTCACTATCGAGTGCGCCGTCGAGACTATCGAAAGCCGTACGCATCTCTGGCCACGCTTCGTAGAAGGCCTTCCCCATCCCGTGCTGTTGACTCCCCTGTCCGGGGAAAATAAATACCGTGTCTGCGAGCGTTGTGGGTCGATTGTCCTGGATCATATGTTGTGTCGTGAAGTCTTCCTCGTCGAGTTACGGTTCGAGACTGAACACGGTTACAGAGCCGATCGCGTATCCGGCGTCCTTGTCGTGACTGAGGCTGACAGCCATCTCTGCTGTTTCAAGAGACATATTTCTTCGGTCGAACATCCTGCCAAGTGCTCTGACGGCGGGCGGTTTGATCCGAAGGTGTGGTGTGGCCCGTTTACGAACAACCTCAATCGAATCCAGCGGAATCGCAGGCGATTCAGCGTCGAGCGTCTTACAAAAAGCCTCCTTGGCCGCCCATCGAGCCGCATAGTGCTGCGATGGCGTCCCTCGGCGTTCACAGTACGCTTGCTCCGAGTCCGTGAACGCGCGGTCACGGAACGATTTGCCGAATTCTGCGAGGAGAGAGGCAATTCTCTCAATCGATACGAGATCAATGCCGTGGCGAACGACGGAACCGGAGTCGATGGATCGGTCAGCCCTCGACTCGATGTCAGCGAAGGTCTCACAATAGCCGTCGTCGGCGCTAGATCCAATTCCAATGTTGCCGCCCAAGGCGTCTTCTTCACACATTGTCATGCTTGCTCGAAGACGAGCGTGGCGTTGATTCCACCGAAGCCGGCGGAGGTCGTCACAGCGGCGTCGATAGGGGCGTTGCACGCTTCAGTCACGACTGGAAGATCACACGCCGGATCCGGGTTCTCGTAGTTCGCTGTCGGTGGGATCGTCCGTTCAGCGATTGCCGTAGCAATAATCGCACTCTCGATGGCTCCGGCACCACTGAGAGCATGCCCGAGTGCGCCTTTGACGCTCGTGACTGGCGGAACGGTGTCGAACACGGACTGGAGTGCCTCAGCCTCCCGGGCATCGCCGGTCGGTGTACTCGTCGCATGTGCGTTAACATGATCGACAGCGTCCGAATCCAGAGTCGCATCCTTGAGTGCACGCTCGAGACACCGCCGAAGACCCTGCCCCCCTTTGGCCGGCCGTGTTGGGTGGTGGGCGTCGGCGGTCAATCCAGAACCCGTAATGGCCGCGTACGGCGTGACGCCGCGCTCGTCCGCGTGACTGCGCTCTTCGAGGATGAGAATCCCTCCCCCTTCCGCGAGGACGAACCCATCTCGATCGGCGTCGAACGGACGACTCGCTTGTTCTGGCGCCTCATTTCGTGTGCTGAGCGCCCGCATCGCGTCGAATCCGCCAACACCGGTTGGGGTGATTGGCGCCTCGGTTCCCCCGGCGATCACAATATCTGCGCGCCCGGCCCGGATGTCGTCGACTGCATCGGCAATCGCGTGAGCACCGGCTGCACAGGCCGTCGCAGGTGATCGGTTCGGCCCTTTCGCGTCGAAACACATACTGACGTGACCGGCCGCGAGATTCGCGAGCGCGGTGATGAGAAACCGCGGCGACGGCCGTTGACCAGTGGCGGCTTCGATCTCCGAAAGCCCGCCGAATGTCGAAGCGACACTGGTGCCGACTCGACATGGCGTCCAAGAGGGTTCACTGGGATCGAATTCAGCATCCGCGATCGCTTCCGCAGCTGCAGTAATGGCGAACTGCGCGTATCGTCCCATCATCCGATCATCGATCCAGCTACTGGCCGTTTCATCTGCCGGACTCCCGTCGATTTCGCACGCGATCTGTGACCGAACGGCTGCCCCATTGGGGTCGAACCGAGTGATCGGATCAGCGGCGGTGGTGCCCGCACACACCGCCTCCCAGGTTTCGTCCGCGGTCATTCCGAGTGGTGTGACCATCCCGATGCCAGTCACGACGACATCTCGATCCATGCTCAGACGTGTTCCTTGACGTATTCTTTGAAGCCTCTGACTTGCTCGATCTCCGCGAGATCTTCGTCGGGGATGTGGACACCGAGATCCGCTTCAATCACCTCGGCGAGTTCGACGATATCAAGCGATTCGGCGTCCAGTGTCTCTCCTTTGAGTGCGGTCGAATCATCGAACGAATCCATGTCGACGCGTAGTCTGTCCGCGACAATCGTATCGATTTGGGTGCTGATGCTGGGCGAGTCAGCCATGTCTTAAGCTTTCGGATCGGTGAGTAAAATAGTACCGTTTGTCACTGGCTACGACAAGACCTCCTTACGGTTCGAGGACGACTTTGCCAACGGTCTCGCGGTTCGTCAGTTCGTCGTGGGCCGCTCTCGCCTCAGTCAGCGCGAACGTCTCACCGATAATAGGTTCGACTCGGCCGGCGTGCAGGTGATCAAGCAGGTCCGGGACCGCCGTATAGACGCGATGTGGAACATGCTCGAACGCGTGCTCGAGGTGGTATCCAATGACCGATTGGTTCTCGAAAAACAGTCGAGGTACCGCCACCGTCGGGATCGACCCGCTGGCCATCCCGAACGAGACGATTCGGCCATTTGGTGCGAGCGCCTCTACGCTTTCGGCGAACGCATTGCCGCCGACGCCATCGAGAACGAGATCGACGCCCTTGCCGTCAGTTCGCGCAGAAACCGATTCTGCCACGTTAGTTTCGGAGTACTTGATCGCGTGATCGGCACCCAGTTCTTTCGCGATATCGAGCTTTGTATCGGTGCTCGCAGTGGCAAACACTTCCGCACCTGCAGTGGCAGCCAGCTGAATCGCTAGCGAACCGACACCGCCAGCAGCAGCGTGGATCAAGACGCGTTCCTCAGAACCCAATCGTCCCCACTCGTGGAGAATATTATGTGCGGTCAGGCCTTGAACAGGAATCGCTACCGCCTCGCGAGTGGAGAGCGATTTAGGGACTCGAAACGTCCGATCGACCGGTGCTGTGGCGATCTCAGCGTACCCTCCGGAGGAGGTCAGTGCTGCAACCCGGTCACCGACATCGATACTCGCTTCCGTTGGAGCAGCGGTGACGGTCCCAGCGACTTCGAGACCAGGGACGAACGGTGGGGAGGGCCCCTCCGGATAGTTCCCACGTCGTTGTTCGACGTCGGCGAAGTTCACGCCGGCAGCGTCAACGTTAATTTGAACCTCTGATTCGTCGTTCTCGATCGACGGTGGATTTCGGTCAGTGACTGTCAGAACGTCGCTACCGCCGTATTCAACGGCTGTAATGGCTTTCATTCTCAGGTTCCCCCGCTCGGTGAGACAGCTACAGGCCGTCCCACAGATTGGTGCCTTCTATCAATTGTCGTAGCCTGTTTCTGTTGTTCGGCCGTGCAGGTTACAATCTCCTCACCCAATAACCTTGGAGACGCTTTCATACGATACGGATCTAGCTGGTTCGTGACAGGAACTCGAGCACGGTTTCCGAGAGAACGGCGACACCGATCAGCAGACAATCTTCATCGATATCGAACGTCGGTGTATGATGGCCGCCGGTATTACCACCGATTCCGACAAACGTCGCTTTACCACCGTTCTCTTTGACGGCCCGCATAAGGTAGGTCACGTCCTCGCTGGCACCCGCGCTAGCACGTCGACGCACTGAGGAAACGCCGTCGACGCCTCTTGCAATGCCGTCGACGATATCGACCAGTTCCTCGTCACTGTCCTCGCGGATTGCCTCTCCGATAAGCGAGGTCTCGGCTTCACACCCATGCGCTTGTGCCGCTGAGTGGATGTGCCGACGAACTGAATCGCGCATATATTCCATCAACTCGTCCGATTCTCCCCGCATCTCTACTGTCGCAGTCGCTTTATCTGCGATCACGTTGGCGGCATTGTCGGAACTGATCTCACCGACGTTCACCCGTGTGGCCCCATCTCTGTGACGCGGGATACCGTAGATATTGCTCGTGGCATCCACGAGCGCTTGGACCGCATTACGGCCCTCATTCGGCGCTAACCCGGCGTGTGCAGATTTGCCGGTGAAGGTGATATCGTAGCGCGAAAAGGCAAGTGCCTCGTCGATGCCCGCAACCACAGTCCCGATCGGATGATCGAGACCGACGTGCGTTCCAACCAGGTAGTCAACATCGCCGATGTGGGGTCCGGCGGCCATCGCTTTCCCGCCTCCGAGGAGTTCCTCGGAGGGCTGGAAAAAGACCTTGAACGTGCCGCTAAAGTCGCTTTCGAGGACAGTCTGGAGCGTTCCCAAGCCGAACGCAATGTGCGAGTCGTGGCCGCACGCGTGCATGAAGCCCTCGTTCTCAGAGCGGAATCCAACGGCGCTCGGCGCGTGGCTCTCGTCGGTCGATTCGGTAATCGGGAGAGCATCGATATCGACGCGAAGCCCTACGGTCGGGCCGCCACCGCGATTGACGACCGCGACGACTCCGGTATGTCCACCTGCGACCTGTTCGAGGACGTCAGTTCGATCCGTCTGAGTTGCCGCTCGTTCGTGCCACTCGGAGAGTTCTTGTTCGTCCGGGACTCCCAGTCGTTCGTCGGGATTGAGCGCATCAGCCCCAACATGAATCTGATCGATACCTAGACGTTCGAGTTCGTCGACGATCCGTGCTGTGGTCCAGAACTCGCGCCATCCGGGTTCCGGAAATTCGTGAAATTCGCGTCGGAGGTCAATGAGTTCCTGTTCCGTCGGGAGGTGGATTTTCGTTGTCATAGGTGTGTTGTGATGTGTGTTTGTTCGTTGTGCTATCTGTGCGTTATTCGTCTGCTTTGTCGGGCGGCGAGACCATATCCTTGTACCACATCCAGCGAGCGATGAGCGTCGTGCCGAATACGGAGACGATGATCACTGCGTACAGGGGGTAGCTTGGGAGGAAAGCCAGGTATCCGAGTTCCAACAGCAGCGTCATACTCAGTGCGATCACGAACCCGATACCCGCAACTTTCGGGTAGTCTCGCCCGAATTGGGCGAAGATAGCACCGAAGACCGCCGGTACCAGATACGATTCGAGTGCATTTCTCCACAGCTCGGGGAGTGCCTGGAAGACCGAAACGAGCGCGAACGCACCGACTCCCAGCATCGCCGTGTTGACGAAGATTGAGGCCGCTATCGCTACCGTTGAGATGATACTCGCTTGCGGCGTCCCCGTTTCGACGTCTGCAGCTTCCTGAGCCGCCGCTGCGCACGGTAATCGCAGGTTCGAGATATTCCCCGAGAGGAACGCCATGTACGTTCCAGGGATACCCAGGACCGGGTAATACGACAGCGGCTCAATGACCCAAGCCCACCCGAATGTGACCGCAACCGCGGCGAACGCCCCGATGATTGCTGACGAAGGAGCCAGGATGTCGAAGGCGACCAGTAGCGTAACCGCAGGTCCCAACGAGAGCACGACTGCGAGGAGATTGGTCGCCCTTCCCCATTTGTTGACGTAGGGGATAAACTGCTCCTGATAAACATCGCTATCGTCCGCCGTTTGGGTGCTACTGACTTGCGTACTCTGACCTTTAGACATGTTACCACCAACCTCCAACGGTCACTTGCATGGCGACGCCGGCCAGAAGCCCGACGAACATTGCTATGCCAAGCGACCATTCTCTGATCCACTGAATGTCGCACCTATCAGCAATGTGTAACAGTGCAAGCATCGCGAGCCCTCCGACGGCGACGGAAGCGGTCTCCTGAGTCCCTGCAGTGACTTCGCCGCTCAGGAAATACGCGAACGCACCGAGCATCGCCGCTGCACTAATCACCGGGAGGAGTTTTTCGTTACCGTTGCTGATCTTCGTTCTGAACGCCTCCATGTGCCGCGTGCCAAACGCCGAGACGAGTAGCCAGCCGGTGCCGCCAAGTGTCATCGCCCAAACTGCCGTCGCGTACGCTGTTTCGGTAATGCCCTCCTCACCCAAGCTGTATCCGAACTGGCTAACGCCTAACTCGGCGGCAGGTAGCTCGAACGCCACCGACCCGATCACCGTGAGACGCATCCATGCCACGGGACCACCAACAGTCGCAATCAATGCTAACATTCCCGCCAACACCGCGACTGAGGGACCGATAGCCGATATCAGTCCCGTTTTGAATCCAGTCTGTAGTTTCTCCTCCGAGAGCCCCATCTCCTTCCCGTCGTTCCATGCACGCCGCAGAAAGAGAGTGGCCTGCAGCAGCACGGCTAAAACGACCGGAACTGTCGAGAGCCACAACCACGGACTGTTGGCGATGTCCATATACGCCGGTGCTATCGGCGCCATCTCATGCCATACCATAGCATGTACCCCGTGCATCAGATTAACATATATAATCACCGGTGATGGTCGCAGGTCCGGAATTCAATCTCTAGATATCCTTACATTACCCCGATAAATTCGGCGCGTTCGTAGCCGGACACTAACTATCCCAGCAGATGCCTGCGGTATCGACTCTTGCCGCTACTGTCGACACCGCGGTCGACGCCTTCGGCCTCCTCGTCGCCCCCCTCGCGGGCGTCCTCCTCGGGGAACTCGCGTGGTGGTACCTCTCAGTTGGGGCGGCGCGGTACGTCTTTCTCCTCGGGGTCAGGCTCCGCGAGCGGGCGGACCGGCCGACGTTCGACCTCCCGCCCAGAGCCTCCCGGCGCGTCCTCGCCGGCATCCAGATGGCTGTCGTCCCGCTGGCGCTCGCTCCGGGCGTCTTCGACCCGTGGATGCCCCTCGTGACTGGGGTCGCGGCGGCGGCGCTCCTGCTCGGCTTCGCTCGGGACTGGGGCTACGTCTCGGGCCGGTTCAGGAGAGAAGGCGACGGGAACGCGTCCGTTCCGGAGTAATCAGTCGAGTTCGGCCAACACGTCGAGGTTGTGGGCGACGTACACGAGTTCGTCGCCCGCGAGCGCGTCGTGCCGAGCCTCGAGCCACCCGTCGAGCGTCGCGCGGTCGACCGCAGTCGACTCACCGACCGACTCCTCGACGAAGCCGAGGACGCGGTCGAGGAAGATTCGCGCCTCGTCGTCGTGCGGCGGGTGGACGACCCAGTCGGAGCCGCCGGCCGCGACGACCGGCGCGCCGAGGTCGGGAAGGACCGAAAGGAGGTCGGAGCCGGTGTCCGGTCCCGCGCGGTCGTCGCCGCGCATCGTCCCGTGGTACGCGCCGAGCACCGCGTCGTCGTCGGGGTGGCTCGGTCGGAACGCGGTTCTCCCGTCGAACGTGATAGGCGCGTAGAAGAGTCCCTCGTCCGTCAGCCGCGAGAGGAGCGCGTCGACCGCGCGGCGGAGCGGAAGCACGTCGAGGACCGCGTGCGCGACCACGAGGTCGATGGCCTTCGGGAGGACCGTCATCGCCTCGAAGAGGTCGCTCGTCACGTAGGTAAGCGAGACGCTTCGGCCGTGGCGCTCGATGCGGAAGCCGTCGGGCGTCGGCTCGGCGGTCCAGCCGGCGGCGCGAGCCCACTCGGCGAACGCCGCGGCCGCGTTGTCCGCCATCCCGCGCGTTCGGTCGACGAGGACGTACTTTATCTCGTCGTGCGCGTCGAAGACGCCCCACGAGAGGAGTCGCCGGCACATCGCGCCCGTTCCAGCCCCGACCGAGACGACGCGAAGCGGCTCTCCCGAACGCGACTCGGCGCGCGCCTCCAGCCGGTCTTCGAGGCTCGCCAGCGTCGGTCGGTGGAGCGCGCGGTCGTCCACGGACTCCTTCGCGCGGAGGTAGTGGACGAACCGGTCGTCGTGGCTGGTCACGACCGACTCGTCTCGGCGGACTCGTATAACCGTTCTCCCGGCCGGGCCGACGGACGCGAGCGAATCGATCACGACGGACGCGCTGAAGTGTGAACTGAGCTAAACGTTCACTCGGTTCGCCCGGAAAGTATTTGATTCGGTTCCGGTGATGTAACGCCAAATGGATAGCGAGATTATCGACGCGGTGACCGGGTGGGACTCCGCGCCCGCCGAACGAGGCCACGGTGGCCTCCGGTCGCTCGCGGACGACGGCTTCACAGGAGCCGTCGTCGCTGGCATGACGTGGGGATTCATGCTCAACGGCCGTCTCCTCGGGGTTTTCGACGGGACGGTCGACGATTTCGAGGGTGAATCGTTCGAGGCGTATCGCGCACCGGACTCGGCACTGCCGCTCCTGTACGCGATGCGGGAGACCGGCGGCGACGTCCGCGCGCAGTACTACACGGAGGAGACGCCGCTGCAGGACGCCGACGGAACGCTCTCGGCGGGCGGCTTCACCGGCTACGTCGAACTGTCGGAGAACGTGCTCTCGGGCGACTACTACGTCGTCTACCACGGGGGGAAGTCGATGAGCGCCGCCTTCGTCGGCAACAGCAGGCGACTCATCACCGGCGACGAGGCGTTCGAGCGCGCGAGCGACGAGGTTGGCATCTACAAGGTCTACGACGTGGACATCGACCTCGTCGACATTCCCGGGGGCGACCCCGACGAGGAGGCCGACGAGACGGCGGGAGTCGCCGCGGGCGGCGTCGCTCCGGCGGGTGACGAAGAGGTCGAGGACGACGCCGAGGGCG
>NZ_JPES01000068.1:0-18483 GCF_000730175.1 Haloferax sp. ATB1
CCACCGGGGCCGCGCCCGCCGAGCGAGAGCTGCGAGGGGACCTTCCGTTGGCCCTTCACGCGCTGGCCGTAGGCGAGGCCGATGACGAGGCCGATGAGGTGCGCGAAGTGGGCGATGCCGCCACCGGCCCCCGGACTGAGGAAGAAGAACACCGAGATACCGGCGAACCCGAGCGTGAACAGCCAAAGCGGGACGGGAATGATGAAGTACAGATAGATGCGGAGCCCCGGGTTGAGGACCGTCAGGACGCCGAGGACGGCCATGATGGCCCCGCTCGCGCCGACAACTCCGGACGGGATACCCGGCGACAACACCAGCGACGAGCCGATCTGTGCGAGCCCGGCGAGCATCCCGCTGACGAGGAACAGCGCCGCGAACTTCCGCGACCCGACGTAGCGCTCCACCAGCGGGCCGAAGAAGAACAGCACGATGGAGTTGCCGACGATGTGGTAGAAGCCGCCGTGGGCGAATATCGAGGTGACCCACGTCCAGACGTAACTCGGGGTGGGACGTGGTGAGGTAGAAGGCGCTAATCGAGAGCGAGCGGAAGCCGAGGAACTGCTCCAAGACGAGCTGCGAGAAGAACGTGAGCCACATCAGCGCGAGGAACAGGTAGGAGACGTTCCCGCGGAAGTAGCCTAACACGCCGCCAGCGCCCGTGAGCGAGCTGAGCAGTCCCCCGCCGCGGCCGCCCTGATTGTTCACCGAATCGTCGAAGGAGCTATCGAAGACGCCGGCGGGGTCGTCCCAGTCGGAGAGCCCCGCGCAGTCGTGGTTCTCGGGGAGGCGGTGTTCGGAACAGAACGTCCCGCCACACCGCGAACAGCGGTACGGCAGACTCTCGTCTTTGCCGCACACGTCGCAGATAGGCATTACCAACGCCTTACAGCGGCGAGATAAAAAGGGGTTCCCTCATGAACGTGGTGTGTTGGCGCACCTCTTGATTAGGGGTCGAATCCGTACCGTCGCCGGTTCAGCTCCCCGAATTGTCCGTTTCAGGAGACGGAAGTGGTGCGTCGGCGGCGCGGCCAACGCCGTCGCTCTCGACGGTCGTCGCGCGAGAAATACGGGATTACGCGTCTTCGGAGGACGATTCCTCGGCGTCTTCGTCCGCCTCGTCGGCGGGCGTGAAGTTCGTGGGGACGACGGTCGGGTGCTGAAGCCCGAGGCGGGGTTGCTTGGCTGCCATACGTGTCTCAAGCTACCGGACAGAGGGACTAAAGATTACCCATGCGCATAATTTATCGGCGGGCGCGTCAGCGATAACTGTCGGGTATCTGTGGCGACGACGGCGGTCGGTCTCCCGTTCGGACGATTCTTCGGGGGAGTGCCGCCGCGGACGGGCGCGGCGGCTCGCGGTCGAAGGCGGCGCGGAAAAAACGCGCGGTAACGTCGCTTACGCGAAGTTCTCTTCGTAGAGGTCCATCGCGTGTTCGATGGCGTCCTTGGCGGCCTGCTTGTCCTCCCAGCCCAGCGTCTCGACTTCCTTGCCGGCTTCGAGGTTCTTGTAGGTCGCGAAGAACTCGTCGATCTCGTCGAGCGTCTGCTGGGGGATGTCTTCGAGGTCCTCGATGTGGTCGTAGCGGGGGTCCTCGATGGGGACGGCGATGACCTTGTCGTCCTGCTCGCCGTCGTCATCCATCTTCATGAGCGCGACCGGGCGGGCCTCGATGACGCAGCCGGGGAACGTCTGGTCCTCGACGAGGACGAGCACGTCGAAGGGGTCCTCGTCGTCGTAGTACGTCTGCGGCATGAAGCCGTAGTCCGACGGGTAGTGGACGTTGGAGTGGAGCACGCGGTCGAGGACGACGCCGGGGATGTCCTTGTCGTACTCGTACTTGTTGCGCTCGCCTTTGAGGCACTCGACGACTGCGTAGATTTCGTCCGGCGCGTCGGGGCCGGTCTCCATGTCTTCCCAGAGGTTCACCATACCGAACCCATCCTCGATGCGGGCAAAAGTCCTTTCGGGATTGGTCTCGTATCGCTGCTATCCGGGTCTCGTCGGCCACTTTGAACCCCTCTATATGTAGAGGTATTCCCCACGGAATCCCACGACGTTACCGCTATGCGTGTGAGATATTCTCCAGATATGCCCGCGCGGCTACTGCCCGCTGTCTCCCGTTCGTCGCCGCGGCCCGCCTCTGTGCAATACTCGGCACACGTGTCCGCTCCGCCCCAATTTCATCGTATAGTGGTCCTCGCATTCGACGGCGAAACCGACTGCTCGTTGACAAAGTTTAAATAGGACGGTGACATTTCCATATGCATGTCAGAGGCACAAACAATTGGCAACAAATCCGGTGCGGCTCGGGACCTCACCGCGTTCCAACAGAACATCCTCGTCATTCTCGCCGAGGAACCGATGTACGGCCTGGCTATCAAGCGTCACCTCGAATCGTACTACGACACCGAGGTCAACCACGGGCGTCTGTACCCCAACCTCGACGACCTCGTCGAGATGGGTCTGGTGGAAAAGAGCGAACTCGACAAGCGGACGAACCAGTACGAACTGACCGACGACGGCCTCCAGGCGGTCCTCAACCGCTTCGACTGGATGCTCTCGAAGTTCGTCACCGACGACGAGCGCGCCGAGATGGTCTCGGAGCTCGTCGAAGGCAAGCTGTAATCGGCTGAACACACCGCACGAACCGCGGGGTTCGCTCAGTTGTATTCGGGCACTTCGGCGTCTGCGGCGTCGAAGAGCAACTCGAGCGACTCCGGCAACAACGACCGCTGTTCAGCGGTCGGCCACGCGTTGCGTGGATAATATTCTTCGACGAACTCGCGCACCTCGGGAGCGCCGGCCGTCTCGATTCGCCGGACGTAGTGGTTCCCGAGGAAGTCCGCGAACGCCCGCGCGTTCGCCGCGTGGTCCGCGCCGTGTTCCTCGGCGACGGTCGCGACGCACGCCGCGTTGTGTTCTTCGACCGCGCTCCACTCGTGGTCCTCGCCGGTCCCCGACAGCGGCCGCTCGATTCCGCGGTCCACGTCGTCTATCTCCGTCGGGTCGACGATTCCGTCGTCGTCGACCCACTCGTCGGGGTGAAGCACCAACACGTCGTCTTCCTCGCGGTGTCGCGCGCGGAACTCGTACTCGCCGACGAGGTCGTCGCGGACGGACCGGTACGTCGCGGCCTCGTCGGGGTCCACGGCGTCGCGGGCCAGCCGCGTCAGCCGCTCGGCCTCCGCGAGCACGTCTTCGGGGAGTTCTGACTCAGGCATCGTCGAGGGCCTCGTTGGCTAGGGAGTCGGCGCGGTCGTTTATCTCTCGCGGTACGTGCTCCAGCGACCAGCGGTCGAACGCCGACAGCAGCTCTCGGGCCTTCACGCGGCGCTCTTTGAGACCGGGGTCGTTCGTGTTCCACTCGCCGCGGACCTGCTTGACGACCAGTTGGGAGTCACCGCGCACGTCGACCTCGTCGTAACCGTACTCCTCGGCGACCGACAGCGCCTCCACGAGCGCCTCGTACTCCGCGCGGTTGTTGGTCGTCTCGCCGATTCGCTTCGAGCCCTCGGCGACGATACCGTTGCTGGTCACGATAGCCCAACCGATGGCCGCAGGGCCGGGGTTCCCGCGGCTCGCGCCGTCGAAGTAGACGTGCGCGCGGCCGCCTTTCGGCTGGATGAGCGCGAGCAGATCCGTTGGCCGCGACCCCTGTACGACGACTTTCCCGTCGTAGGCGACGGCGCTGGCGTCACCGCGTTCGGCGCGCCACCGCTCGTGGTCGGTGTTTCCGGGCGAGACGGACACGCCCGCGGCTTCGAGTCGTCGTCGGGCTTCGTCGGGGTCGCACTCGACGGTCGGCATACCGTCACCTCACCGGTGATTCGGTAAAGGCGCTCCGTTCGTCGCTGAGAGCGCAGCGACACTCCGACGAACCCCGGCAAAGGTTGAAGTGCAAGGAAATAGACAATATATAAATGCGATGAAACGGCCTACCCGCCAGCGGGAGCGTGAGCACGACCGGACTCGATGGGGAGACGAGTCACAGGACGACGAGACATCCGAAGAGGAGTTGGACCTCGACGACCTCGACCCCGAGGAAGTCGTTCGGACCGGCGACGGCGAGTTGATTCACGAGGAGACCGGCATCATCATCGAAGAAGAGCGCATCGACCCCGGCCCGGAGTGGCGGGCGTTCAACCACTCAGAGCGGCAGTCGAAGTCGCGCGTGGGCGCGCCGACCACGCAGACGATGCACGACAAGGGGCTGACGACGACCATCGACTGGAAGGACAAAGACGCCTACGGCCGCTCTATCTCCTCGAAGAAGCGGTCGCAGATGCACCGCCTGCGCAAGTGGCAAGAGCGCATTCGGACGAAGGACGCCGGCGAGCGCAACCTCCAGTTCGCCCTCAGCGAAATCGACCGCATGGCGTCGGCGCTCGGCGTCCCGCGGTCGGTCCGGGAAGTCGCCTCGGTCATCTACCGCCGGGCGCTCAGCGAGGACCTGATTCGCGGCCGCTCCATCGAGGGCGTCGCCACCTCGGCGCTGTACGCCGCCTGCCGGAAGGAGGGCATTCCCCGTTCCCTCGAAGAGATTTCCGAGGTATCGCGCGTCGAGCGCAAGGAAATCGGGCGCACGTACCGCTACATCTCGCAGGAACTCGGCCTGGAGATGCGGCCGGTAGACCCGAAGAAGTACGTCCCGCGATTCTCGTCCGAACTCGACCTCTCGAAGGAGGTCCAGTCGAAGGCGAACGAGATTATCGAGACGACCGCGGAACAGGGGCTTCTCTCCGGGAAGTCGCCGACCGGCTTCGCCGCCGCCGCAATCTACGCCGCGTCGCTTCTCTGCAACGAGAAGAAGACCCAACGCGAGGTCGCGGAGGTCGCGCAGGTGACGGAAGTCACCATCCGGAACCGCTACCAAGAACAGATCGAAGCGATGGGCATTCACACCTGAGCCCCGCCCGCGCGAGTCGCATCTCTTTCTGACACCCGGACGCGTCGCCGAAGGTTCATACCCGCGGGCGACCCACGTCCGGTGAATGCGGCTCGACGAGTACATGGACATCGAGCGGGACGAGCGCGCCGAGCGGCGGCGACTCGCCGAGGAGAAGTCCTACGGCATCCTCGACCACCTCGAGACGTTCCAAGACCGGTTCGAGGAGACGGTGCAGGGAGACTCGCTGTACGGCGGCGTCTCCCCGTCTATCTTCGTCGGCCGGTCGAACTACCCGAACGTCTCGACGGGCATCCTCTCGCCGGTCGGCCACGACGAGGACGCGGCTTCGTTCGAGACGAGCGCCGCGTGGTACGACGAGGGCGTGAGCATCGACGACGTGTTCCAGCGGCGCACCTCGCTTCTGAACTCAAATCGCGGGACGAAGGTGACGAACGTCGCCGACTCGTGGGACGGCTTCCTCGGGACGCAACGCGAGGTCGCCATCGCCGACCGCCCCGTGACGGTCGAAATCGGCCTCGACGGGAAGCCATCTCTCGACCTCGACGCCAGCGCCGACGACGTGGCGACGCCCGTCGGCCCGCGGGCCCGCGCCCGCTCCGCCGACCTCGCGGAGAACCCGCACGTCCCCAAACTGGTGAAAAAGACGCTCGAAGACGACGACTGGAACGCCGAGGGCGCGATGACGTACCTCTACCGCCGCGGCTTCGACGTGTACGACATCAACACCATCCTCTCTGCGGGCGCGCTCGGCCAGACCGAACAGCGCCGACTCGTCCCGACGCGGTGGTCCATCACCGCCGTCGACGACACGCTCGGACAGTATCTCCGGGGACAGGTCAAACACGCCGACAGCATCGACGGCGTCGAAATCTACCGCAACGAGTTCATCGGCAACGCCTTCTGGGTCATCCTCGCGCCGGGTCGCTGGGAGTTCGAACTGATAGAGCTGAAAGCGCCGGGGAGCGTCTGGAACCCCGACCCCGAGGCGGGGATGTACCTCGCGGCCGACCGCGAGGGCTACGAGGGCCGGACCGGCTACGTGAACGAGACGGCCGGCGCGTACCACGCCTCCCGACTCGGCGTCCTCGAACACCTCCAAGAGCGCGGCCGACAGGCGAAGGCGCTCGTCATCAGGCACGTCTCCGACGACTACTGGGGACCCGTCGGCGTCTGGCAGATTCGTGAGTCAATCCGCCACGCTCTTCGAAGGCGAGACGGCCGACGCCGAGACGTTCGGAGACGCCGTCCGCGACGTGACGGAGTACCTCCCCATCTCGCTCGGGGACCTCCGGCGGAAGTCCACGATGGCCGCGGGCCTCCAGACCGACATCTTCGACTTCGCCTGAGCAACTATTTTGACAGTCGGATAATACGTTCCCGCATGGTCCCGTTACAGGTTCCCGGCGGTCCCGAACTGCTCATCATCATCCTCATCTACGGCATCTTCGCGCTCCTCCCCGTGGTCGCGGCGCTCGTCGCGCTCTACCTGCTGTACAAGATTCGCGGCGACGTCAAGCGCATCGCGGACGCGGTGGACGCGCGAGACGGGTTGTAAGTCGAGACGGCTGCGTCCGCTCGGTGGCCTCGATTATGCCTCGGCCGCGTCGAGGTTGGCGAGCGCCTGTTCGACGAGTTCGCCCGTGTCGGCGATGATGTCGGCCATCTCGTCGTTGTCGGGCGCGATGCCGATGAGTCGGGCGACGCGCATGATGCTCAGGTGGTAGACCGACCTGCTTGCCCGGTTCTTCCTCCCAGATGACCACGTTGCACGGGAAGAGCCCGCCCATCTTCTTGTCGGTGGCGTCGAGCGCGCGGTCCGCCATGTTCGGGTTACACGCGCCGAGGACGTAGTAGGGGTCGCGGCCGGCGTCGACCTTCTCGTTGAGCATCTCGGAGGGCGAAAATTCGGTGGCGACACCGAACCCGGCGTCGGTGAACGCCTCGCGGACGCGCTCGATTGCCGCCTCGTGTTCCATCTCGAGGACGACGCGTTCCTCGCCGATGTCTTCCGGTTTGATGGCGCTGGGGTCGATTGGGAGTGCCATGACCCACCTATGACTCCCCGGCGGGGAAAAGCTATGGTAGTGTGCTTGGCCTACACGAGCGAGTCGTCGCCTTCTCACGACCCGGCGTCGTCGAGCACGGATTCGACGAACGACGCCTTGGCGTTCGTGTACTGACTCCGCTCGTCCGGGTGCGCCGTGGCGAGCCTGCGCTTGCGTCGCTCGTACTCGGCCGCGAGGTCGTCGTCCGCGCGGAGGGCGTCGCGGAAGGCGACCTGCTCGCGGTGGCAGTCGCTCCCGACTTCGGTCAGAGAGAGGTAGTGGGTTCGGCGTTCGGGCGGGCCGCGGACGAAAAACCGGCGGTCTGGAACGCCGTCGTCGGGGCGCTCCTCGTAGCCCGTGGCTTCGAGCGCCCGCGCGACGCCGCCGGCGTCGTCGAGGTCGGAGACGAGGACGAGCAGGTCGACGATGGGTTTCGCGGCCAGTCCCGGAACCGCGGTGCTCCCGACGTGTTCGAACCGGACGCCGTCGGCGTCACCACCACTACTGCCGGCGTCGCCACCACTGTCGGCGTCGTCGCTGCCGAGTCGCGGCCGCAGACGCTCGACCTCGCGCTCGTACGCCTCGCGCCAGCGCGGGTCGTGCGTGACGAGTTCGACGGTGCCGCGGGCGAGGCCGAGCGACGGATATGGCTCACAGTCTTTCTCCCCCTCGACCGCGTCGCTATCATCGCTCATAGCGGAATCGGGAGCCACTGGAGCGCCGCGGCGACCCGCTCGGGCGGGAACAGCGGCGGGTGGAGCACAAGCCAGTCCAAGAGGATGAGCCCGCCGCCGTGGGCGACGATGGAGGGGAGAATCGAGTCGCTCTCGTAATCGACGAGGCCGAACAGCACGTCCGTCGGGGCCGACAGGAGAATCTCTATCGGGGGTTTGCCGACGTGGTGAAACGCGTAGAGAACCGGACTGATGAGGGCGCTCTTCCGACCGATTTCGCGGACGCCGACGCAGAGCAGGCCGCGGTAGTACGTCTCGGCCGCGACGACGACGAGCAACTGCTGAGCGGCGTGCGGGAGGAAGTCGGCGAGCGCGGTCGAGGTGTGCCACATCGGGTAGTACGTCCGAATCGACGGCAGGCTCGACCCGACGAGGTAGAAGGGGAGAACGAACAGCGCGAGGAGAACTGTGTTGCGGAGCGCCGCCCGGTCGACGTTCCAGCCGAGGTTGCGACCGTGGGCGAGCGCGAGCGCTCCGGGTACGAGGATGAACAGGAGGGCGTCGTGGACCGCGCGGTAGGTGAGGTTGCCGGCGGGAAGCGGCCAGAGACTCCACGCGGCCCCGACGACGCCCCCGACGATGAGGGCGCGGTAGAGCCACGGGAGGCGGGCGAGCCGGCGGCGCAACACCGTTATTCCGTCTGGACCGGGTCGCGGCCGACGATGTCGAGCACGTCGTCGACGAAGGTCTGTCGCGTCTCGAAGTAGGTCTCGTCGGCCTCGGCGAGCACGTCTTCGAGGCTCTGGGGACCGTCGGGCGTGCGGATGACCGCGTCGCCTTCTTTGTTCAGGATGCTGCTCTTTTCTTGCGGCCACGTCAGTCGGGAGGCGACGCGCGCGAGGGGCGCACCTTCGACGGACGCGCCCGTACCGAGTTCGACGGCGGGTGCCTCGTCTGCTTCCTCGTCAGCCATGCGCGAGGGTTAGCCACCGCGCATGATAATCCCTTCGAGATTCGCATGCGACGATGACGGGCCGGCGACGCGTCCGGCGAGTGGTATGGAGATATCGACAGCCCGCGACGTGTCGAGAAACAGATAATCGTCTGACGCATCGTTTTAGGGGCTGCTTTCGTAGTCGGGGCCATGACCAGTCTTTCGGAGGCGTACCACGGCGGCCGGGGCGGGCCGAGTCTCCGACGGCTGTCCCTGGGCTTCGGGGGGTTCCTCCTCGGCGTGTTGCTCGTCGTCGCGGGCATCGTCGTCGCGACGACCGACGTGTACACGTCCGGCGGGGCGACCCTCGGCGAAGCGCGCGAACTCGGGGGCATCCTCGGAGGCATCGGCGTCCCCGCCGTCTTCCTCGGCGTCCTCGCGGTCCTCCCCGCGAGCCGTCGAACCCGCGCCGCGTCGCTCATCGGAGCGAGCATCGCCGTTCTCGGTGTTGCGCTCTTCTCGCACGCCTACCCGTGTCAGTGGACCGGCGCGACCTGCGGGGCCGGCCTTCCCGACCTCACCCTCGAAACCGTCGGCGTCTACTTCTTCGGCACGGTCACGACGTTCTGGTGTCTGTTCGTCGGCGTCGCCAACTTCAAGACGCGGAACGACCCCGGCGGCACGGCCACGGTTCAGGTGACGAAGAAGGGCGAGACCCGCGTCGTCGAAGTCGAGAAATCCGGCGGCGGCCTCGGCGGAATCGGTTTCCTCGGCGGCACGCCCGACGGCGACGTGCAGACGCAGACGAACCAGTCGCCCGCTGGAGCCGACCCGAACGCCGGCGCGACCGACGGCGGCGCGTCGACGCAGGACATCACCCCGCTCGACGTCGAACCCTCGACCTCGCCGGACGGGTCGAACGCCCCCGATTCCTCGGCGGCGAGCCAGTCCGGCGTCGACACCGTCCAGTCGGCGGAATCCGAGCGCTCACCGGCAGGCGCGGCCGACCACCCCGCCGCCGACCGCCCGGCGAACGCCACGGTCGGCGACCGCTACTGCGGCAACTGCACGTACTTCGAGTACGTCCGCACCTCCGACGGACTCAAGCCCTACTGCGCGGCCCACGACGAGATGATGCAGGACATGGAAGCCTGCGACGAGTGGTTCCCGCGCCGCCGCGAGTAGTCCCGCCAGCGAACCGGCAACCGCCGGCATACCGCCGACCGTCACTGTTCTCCGCCGTTCAATCTCGCTTCCACGTCGCGCCAGTGGCTCCCGCGCCAGAACACCTGCCCGCAGTCGCGGCACCGCCACAGCGCCGTCTCCCCCGGGCCGGGCGCGTAGTCGGGAACTGGCTCGTCGCGGCCGACCGCCTCAACGCAGCCGTTACAGGCGCCACAGCGCGACGGTTCCTCGTCCAGTGAGACCGCGAAGCCGACTGATTCGAGTTCGCGGAGCTGCGCGATTGGCTCCCGCTCGGCGAGGAGGACGCTCCGCGAGGCTCGCTCGGCCAGTCGCACGTCTCGGGTGAGAAGAACACGCCTCTCGGCGTCCGCCCGCGCGAGCAGGCTGTCGTCGCCGGGGTCGGTTCGGGGGTCGCGGTTACCTTCAGAATCACCCGCCTCGTCCTCGCTGTCGAGCGCGTATTCGGCGTCGTAGCCGCACATCCGCAGGTACGTGGCGAGTTTGCCGAGCATCACGTCTAGGAGGAGCGCCGTGTCGTCGGGAGCGGCGCGGTCGACGCCCGAGGCGACCGTGCCGGGGTGGTCGGCCCCAACGTCGTCAGTCACGGAGGAAGTCGGACAGTTCCTCGACCGACCGCGCGTTCAGCACGTCCGCGGTTTCGACCCAGCCGCGGCGGGCCGTGTGGACCCCGTAGCGGGCGTGGTCGAGTTCACTCGGTCGGTGGGCGTCGGTGTCGATGACGACCGTCGCGCCCGCCTCGACGGCGATTTTGAGCGCCTCGCCGTTCAGGTCGAGGCGGTACGGGCTGGCGTTGAGTTCGAGTGCGACCCCGTTGTCGACGGCGGCCTCGGCGAGTCGCTCGTAGTCGAGGGGGAGGCCGGGCCGCTGGTTGATGAGTCGGCCGGTCGGGTGACCGAGGATGTTCACCGCGGGGTGTTCCATCGCGGTGACGAGTCGCTCGGTGGCCGTCTCGCGGTCCTGGTCGAGCGCGCTGTGGGGCGAGGCGACGACCACGTCGAGTTGGTCGAGCACGTCGTCGGCGACGGAGATGCCGCCCTCGGCGTCGATGTTGGCCTCGACGCCGGTGAACACCGCGATGTCGGCGTCGTCGGCGACGGCGCGGACCTCGTCAATCTGGTCGAGCAGGTCGTCGTCCTCGACGCCGACGCCGCCGACCATGCCGGGGCCGGTGGCGTGGTCGGTGACGGCGTGGTAGTCGTAGCCGCGCTCCGCGGCGGCCGCGACCATCTCGGCGATAGTGTTGTCGCCGTCGGACCAGTCGGTGTGGGTGTGGAGGTCGCCCCGGAGGTCGCCCTCCGCGAGGAGGTCCGGCAGGTCGCCGTCGGCGGCGCGCTCGATTTCGCCGGTGTCCTCGCGCATCTCCGGCGGGACGAGCGGGAGGTCGAGCGCGGCGTACATCGACTCCTCGGTGTCGCCGGCGACGCGGGTTCCGGCCCGCGGGCCGTCGTCGGGGTCGTCCACGTCCGAGATGTCGAACATCCCGTACTCGTTCATCTTGAGGCCGCGGTCGATGGCGATGTTGCGGAGGTGGACGTTGTGGTCCTTGCTCCCGGTGAAGTACTGGAGCGCCGCGCCGTACTCCGCGGGGGCGACGACGCGGAGGTCGACCCGCATCCCGTTCACCCGGACGCTCGCCTTCTGCTCGCCCGCCTCGATGGTGTCGCCGACGAGGTCCCACGCGAGGAAGCGGTCGATGACCGCCTCGGCGTCGGCGCTCTCGGCGAGCACGTCGATGTCGCCGACCGTCTCGCGCCACCGCCGCATCGACCCCGCGGGTTCGACCCGCCCGACGGCGTCGTGGTCGCCGAGGTACGCGAGCAGGTCGTCGGCGACGGGTCGCGCCTTTCCGAGCAGTTCGCGGCCGGTCGCCTCGCGGGCGAACTCGATGCCGTCGAGGATGTTCGCCTCCGTCTTCGCGCCGAACCCCTTGACCTCCTGTATCTTCCCGTCGCGGGCGGCCGCTTCGAGGTCGTCGAGGTCGGCGACGCCGAGCGCCTCGTACAGTTTGCCAACCGTCTTCGGGCCGACGCCCTCGACGCTCGTCAGGCCGGCCATGTCAACCGGCAACTCCTCGCGGAGTTCCGCCAACTCCTCGATGCGGCCGGTCTCGACGTACTCGACGATTTTCGAGGCGATGGCGTCGCCGACGCGGTCGATTTCTTGGACCGCGTCTTCGCCCTCCGTGGCGAGTTCCTCGACGGGTTTCGGGTGCTCGCGGACGTTCTCGGCGGCGCGGCGGTAGCTCGACGGCTTGTAGGCCACGTCTTTCGCCTCCAGCAGGTCGGCGAACTCCTCCAGCAGGCTCGCTATCTCGTCGTTTCGGCTCATCGGCCCCCTCGCTTGCTCTTGCCGCCGTCGCGGCCCAGCGCCTTCTTCAGGAAGTTCATCCAGCGCTTCTGGTCCGCGGCGTTCTGGCGGTGCTCTTCCTGTTCGAGGTCGACCGGCCGAAGCTGTTCGAGGGCGTTCAGCGCCCGGTCGATGCCGACGATGTCCTCGGCCAGTCGCCGCCCCTCGTCGTAGCTCACCTCGTTGTCCTCGATTCGCTGGAGCCGTTCGAGGCGCTCGCGGCGGAGGTTCCGCTTCGCCTGGTCGACGCGCTCGCGCTCCCCTGACGGGATGGTGTCGCGGCGCTTTATCTCGAAGACGAACTCCCTGAGGTCTATCTCCTCGCCTTGGACCTCGATGCGGTCGGGAATCTGCGTGCCGACGGTCGCACCCTCCCGATTGACGCGCTCCAAGAGCTGTTTACGCTCGAACTCCTTCACGCCCGTTCGTTGTCCCGCGCGGCACTTCGCTCCTTCGCCCGGACCGGCTCGACTCTCTCGACCCACTGAGCGTCCTGCCGAGAAACAGGTCCGAAACCCTCGAATAACGGTTATTCTCTCAGCCGTCGTACTCTCTTCTGAACCATGTCAATTGACACCAATACACATAGTAGTGCCGACGCTCCGGACGCTGCCGGCGACTCGCCGGCCGCGTTCGGTCAGGCCCGGCTGTACGCCTTTTACCTGCTCGCGGTCGTGACGCTCGGGATGGCGGCGGTCTTCGTCAGCGAACTGCTTTCGTTCGCCATCGTCGGCTGGGGCGCGGGCGGCGACGTGCTCGCCGAGCACCGCCTGCACCTGATGGTCATCGCGGCGAACGTCTGGATAATCATCCTCGGCGTCGCGAGCCAACTGTACCGCCCGCTGAAGCGCGTCGCGCTCATGCAGGTCGCCTTCGCGGTGACGACGCTCGTGCTCGTCGGCACTATCGTCGGCGGCGGGCCGGTCGAGGAGGTCGTCCCCTTCTTCGTGCTCACCGGCCTGATGGTCCTGTTCCACCCCGCGGGCCGCGACATCGTCTCGGTCGGCGACGACTACAGCCCGGCGCTCCTCGGCCTCGTCGCGGTCGCGGCGCTCCCGGTGCTCGCGTTCGCAGTCAACCAGTTCGGGCTGCAGGCGACCGGCGATATTCACGCCGTCGCCGGCCACTACATGGAGATGACGGTGATGGCAATCGGGCTGTTACTGCTCGGTCTCGTCGCGGCCGCAGGCGCACCCGGACACCGCTTCGTCGCCTGGCTGACTGGCGGCCTCGCCATCTACTTCGGCGCGGTCTCGCTCGTGTTCCCGACGCAGGTGTCCAGCGTGGGGCTGATGTGGGCGATCGCGCTCGTCGTGTGGGGGCTCGCGTTCGTCGTCGCGAGCGAGCTTCGGGTCAGCGGTCGGACCGCTGTCGCCCAGGAGCGCCCGTTCTCGATGCCCGGGCAGCCGCGGGCCTAGGCTTTCCGCGAACGGTCCCGCACGCGCACCGCCGACCGGGCGAGACAGCATGGCTCGCGTCTGACACGTTCTCGTCGGCGTCACTGGCCGCTCCCGCCCGGAGAGATTCGCCGCTTTCTCCGACAGCGGCCCCGTATCCGTCGTCTCTCGTCGCAAACTCCGGCGGAGAGACGAACCTTCTTATGGTTCTCTTGGATACCGTGAGGTATGGGTTTGTTCGACCGACTCCGCGGCAAAGACCACCCCCGCGTCGCCTTCATCGGCATCGACGGGGTCCCGTTCACTCTCCTCTCTGAGCATCCCGACGAGTTCCCCAACTTCGCGGCGCTGGCCGACGCGGGCTCGGCGGGCGACATCGACAGCATCGTCCCGCCCGAGTCCTCGGCGTGTTGGCCGGCGCTCACGACCGGCGTCAACCCCGGCGAGACCGGCGTCTACGGCTTCCAGGACCGTGAGGTCGGCTCTTACGATACCTACGTCCCGATGGGTCGGGACGTGCAGGCCACCCGCGTCTGGGACCGCGTCACCGACGCCGGCCGCAAGGCCACCGTGATGAACGTCCCCGTGACGTTCCCGCCTCAGCGCAACGTCCAGCGCATGGTCTCCGGTTTCCTCTCGCCCGGCGTCGACAAGGCCGCCTACCCCGACGACTTCCGCGACGCGCTCTCCGAGATGAACTACAAAATCGACGTGAACGCGAAACTCGGTCACGACGACGACAAGACCGCGTTCATGGAGGACGCCCGCAAGACGCTCGACCGGCGCTACGAGGCGTTCGAGCGCTACATCGACCAGGACGACTGGGACCTCTTTTTCGGCGTCTTCATGACGACCGACCGCGTCAACCACTTCCTGTTCAAGGACTACGAGCGCGACGGGAAGAACAAGGACGCCTTCATGGAGTTCTACCGCACCGTGGACGACTACCTCGGCCGCATCCGCGACGCCCTCCCCGAGGACGTGACGCTCATCGTCGCGTCCGACCACGGCTTCACCTCGCTCGACTACGAGGTCCACTGCAACACGTGGCTCGAGGAGAACGGCTGGCTCTCCTACGAGGACGACGACCACGACTCGCTTTCGGACATCGACGAGGACTCGAAGGCGTACTCGCTCATCCCCGGCCGGTTCTTCATCAACCTCGAAGGGCGCGAGCCCCGCGGGTCGGTCCCGCAGTCGGAGTACGAGGCGGTCCGCGACGAACTCAAGGCCGAACTCGAAGCGCTCGAAGGCCCCGACGGCAACAAGGTCGCAGACCGCGTCGTCGTCAAGGAAGACGCCTTCCGCGGCGACCACGACGACATCGCCCCCGACCTCGTCGTCATCCCGAACCACGGCTTCGACCTGAAGTCCGGGTTCAAGGGCCACGACGACGTGTTCGGCGTCGGCCCCCGCAACGGCATGCACTCGTTCGACAACGCGACGCTCTACGTCGACGACCCGGGTGCGGTCATCGAGGACGCCGACCTCTACGACATCGCGCCGACCATCCTCGACCTCATGGACATCGAGTACAGCCGCACCGAACTCGACGGCGCGAGCCTCATCCAGCAGTAAGCGACCGCTTCGGTTTTCGGATTCCGTTTTTTCGCAGTCGCTCGCGGCGGTTCGCGGTTTACTGCCGGACCGCGCTCCGCACGTCTCGTTCCAGTCGGTCCGCGTGGGCCAGTCGCATCTCCCGCGCTTCCGCGGCCGTGACCGTCTCGCGGCCGTCGATCTCGTGTGACACCGGGCTGTAGGCGTCCACGTCGAAGCCCATCCGGTCGAGGTACGACCGCACCGCCTCGGAGTCGAGTCCGTCTTCGATGGCGGCGTTGACGTAGCCGAGCACCGCGTCGAACTCGGGGAGGACGACCTGGTCGTCCGTCACGCGCCCCGTGTCACCCTCGATTCTGAGTTCCGCGTCGTCGAGGCGGTTCACCACGTCCGCGACGCTGTTCGCCAGCCTGAGCACGTCGCTCGGGAGGCCGCAGTCGGGCGAGCGCCACTCGACCGTGCCGAACTCGGCTCTGAGTTGTACCGGCGTCCAGATTGCACTCTCGGGGCTGAAGTTCGCCTCGATGGTCGCCCGGTCGATGCCCTCCTCCTCGGCGCGCACGAGGAACTCCTCGAACCGGCGTTCGAGGCGGCGCGACCACTCCCGCGTGTCGTCGGCGTAGCGCCACAGCCGACCCTGGTGCGGCACGTCGTCGTAGGTCATCCGGCGGTACAGTTTCGACCGCGCGCCCGCCGCCAACCGCTTCCCGTCGTAGTACGGCGAGGAGTTCACCAGCGCCAACGCGGGGTCCAGCGCCACGAGCGCGTTGTACTGGTCGATTTCGCGGCCGGGGCGCTGTTCGACGTGGACGTGGGTCCCCACGCAGTGCCGCGCGTACTGGAAATCCGACCCGACGACGCGGTTCTGGATGCGGGTCCGGTCGCTTCGGCGCTCCGTCACCGCCTCGGTACTCACCGGCGTGGCGAGCGGGACGAGTCGCTTTCCGACTTCCTCGGCCCGCGAGAGGACGTCGCCGAGTCGCTCGTACAGTTCGGCGCGCAACTCGGCCGCCGAGTCACACGGCGACGTCTTCACCTCCAACACCGGCTCGACGAACTCCCGTTCAGCCCCCGGCGAGGCGTCGAGCAGGTCGCCCGGGTCGCTGAACGACCCATCGTCCTCGACGACCCAGTACTCGACTTCGATACTTCGCCGGAGCGGGTCAGTCGATTCAGACATGATGACTCTGGTGGCGTGCCGAGTCGAGTCTCACACGTATCGTTTCGTCCCACCCACACCCAATCATTGTTAACACACAGCACGGATTGGCGGCATGACGGAAAAATCATTCGCAGATCACCGAGAAGACTGCCATTCGGTGGACGAACGTCTTGAAAACGTGAGATTATGTGGCCGTTAGTCGCGTCAGTGGCGGCCGAGCGCTATCACAGCAGGTCGTCGAGGTCGTCGTTGTGCCACATCTCTTTGGGGTCCTCTCGCGTCTCGGTCTTCGCCTGGTCGATAGCCTCGCGGGCGCGTTCCATGAACGACTCGACCCGCTCGGAGCGCTCGACGCCGCCGAGGAGGACGAGCGACGCGAGACGGCCGCTCTCTAGCGGGAAGTCGCCGCCGCGGACCTGCAGACTGCCGGTCTCCTCTTCGACCCAGCGGCGCGCTCGCTCGACGCCCTTCCGCGGGATGGTGTCGGGTTCGCCGGCGACGATGACGAGCGCGGAGTCCGCGTCGCTCGCGTCCGGCAGGCTCGTTCCCGTCAGAACGGCGCGGCGGGTCGTGCTCATGACGGTGTTGATGTTGTCTTCGGCGTCGGGAGAGGCCTCGGCGCTCGCGTAGCCGAGCGCGGCGATGCCCCCGGAACGGAGGGTGTTGATGACCTCGGAGGTGTCGACGACGCTCTCGCCGACGCCCTCGGTCGCCTCGCCGGCCGCCAACAGCAGACCGACGCGTCGGGCGATGGCCTCGTTGATGGCGTCGTAGCCCTCGCTCATCGACTCGCCGGACGAGCGGAAGGCGTCGTTGTCGACGAGGAGGACGGCGTCAGACTCGCGGGCGATGGTCTTGAGCGAGCGGCCGGCGTTCACCTGATACATCGCTCCCTCGTCTTGTCCGGGCAGGATTCCGAGGACGTACACCGGCACGTCGTAGACGCGGCGAAGCGCCTTCGCGAGGACGGGCGCGCCGCCGGAACCCGAGCCGCCGCCGAGCCCGGCGACGACGAAAATCGATTCCGCTTCGGCCGTGACGCGGCCGTCGAGGGCGGACATGACCTCGGTCTGGTCCGCCTCCATGACCTCGGCACCGAGCTCGTTGTCGCCGCCGACGCCGTGACCGTTGACGCGGTCTTGGCCGATGAGCACGGTCTCGACCGGAAGCGGCTGGAGGTCCGCTTTCGCGGTGTTGACCGCGACGGCGTCGAGCACCGCGCCGAACCCCATCTGTCGGTCGAACGACTGGAGAGCGGTGGTGAGCTTCCCACCCGCTTGCCCCACACCAATCAGGACGGTTTTCATACCACAATCCACTCCGTCGCTCGTCTTGAACGTTCCCCACGGGCGAACTGTTCGACTGCTCGGGTCGTGGTCGGCTCCGACCGCGCCGGAGCTTTATAACAGATGACGGGACCAGGCCGCCCCATGACGACCGACCCAGTTCACCTCGGTGGCTCCGCCGACGCTGACGCCGACACCAGAGCGCCCGCTGTCCGCGGACCGGCCGCGGTGGACCACACCGCCGACCGCACTGCCGACCTCGCCGCGCGGCTCGACGCGGTCGAGCGAACCATCACCGACGGCGACGCCGACTTCTCGTCGCTGGAAGACCTCGCGGCCGTCGAGCGTCGGGTCTCCGAACTCGAATCGGCGGTCGAGTCGCTCACCGAGCGCCTCGACGAGATGGACGCCGCGACGCAGGCGATGCGCGGCTACCTCGGCGGCGTCCGCGCGGTCAACGAGGACGTCGAGCGCCGGGCGAACGCCGCGCTCGCCAAGGCCGAATCGCTCGAAGCGGAACTCGTCGACGAGACGGCGTCTCCCACACCCTCTCGGTCGGCCAACGCGCTCGCCGCGGAGGCGGCGTCCCACGCCGAACGACCCACCGAGGGGCGCGGCGGTACTCCTAGGCGCGAATCCGACATTCACGCCGCCGACTCTCGCGACGACTCCGCAGACCGCGGACTGGCCGCCCGTCTCCGCGACGCGCTGTGATTCGCGTCGTTCTGACGTGTCTCCTCGCGGTCGCCATCGCCGGCGTCGTCTTCCCGGCGGCCGACGCCGCGAGAGCGGACGCGACCACCGTGAAAGTCGGCTCGATGGCCGACGACATCGCGCACGCCGCACGGCGCTCGCGGCCGCGGAAGACCCGACACCCACCGGTGTGGCGGGTGCGCGCCGTCACGTCGTCCTCGACGTTCCCGCCGGTTCGTGGCGGGCCGCCGGCGTCTCCGAACTCGCGGTTCG
>NZ_JPES01000069.1:0-63175 GCF_000730175.1 Haloferax sp. ATB1
CCCCACTCCCGAGTTAACGCTCCAACGTGGAGACCATCTCACATTCGTTGGCCGTCGAGACGCAGTTCATACTGCAATCGAGCGGTGTCATCCTAACCCGTGACTAAAGCCGACGTGACGGCAGGGCTGTAACCGACTTGCCCTGATCAAGTCTACCGACTGGTTACGAGCGGCGATTTTTAAGCCAACAGCTCTGTTGAAGCCTTCAGCGTTGCCATTGTGGTGAGGCGGTCTTTCCACAGGTTTCTACGGATTTGGGAACTCGGTCTTCAGTAAATCGCCAGACTGCGAGAGGGTTCAACAAAGTCTGAACAATGATTTGGATCCGTGATTGCTGTATTAGCGCTGGCTCTACTCACGGACTCGTCTCGTCGTAGCAGTCAGGTTGTGATCTCGCTGGTGTACTGTTGTTCCCAGTCGTCGCGGGCTTCGATCTCCCGGCGACCTCTGGCTGTGATCGCGTAGACGTTCGTTCGGCGGTCCTTCTCGCCTTTGTCGAGCAGTCCCTTCTCGACGAGCGTATCGAGATTGGGGTACAGCCGACCGTGGTGGATCTCGGTTTCGTAGTAGTCCTCGAGTTGGTCTTTGATTGCGAGGCCGTGTGGCTCGTCCAAGCCGGCGGTGACGTACAGCAGGTCTCGTTGGAACCCGGTCAAGTCGTGCATTTTGCTGTCCGCAGCTAGTTTAAGAATACATATACGTTTGTTGGCCCTCGGACGGGTTTCAGAGTGGCCTCGCTGGACGAACGTTTATATCCGAACGTACAGCCACGACGCGGTATGCCACCCTACCGTGACCGGACCGCTGAATTTCGACCGTATGGCGAAGCGACGCAAATCCCGGACCCACAGTTGGAACCTGACCATGCCGAGTACGGCGACGCAATTCCAGAGCATGACTACCCTGCAGGTAACGACCGGGATACGGACACCTGTCAGACCTGTGAGCGGGCCATTCCTCGGACCCAGAGCCAGTGTCGGTTCTGCCTCGATCAGGACGTCTCGGTCCCAGACAGCACCTCTGCGCCCCACGAGCAATCGCTCCACGGCATCATCTGTCTGCTCGTTCCGTCACAGTCATCGCGGGGTGCACTCGCAAAAGGAACTGCAGCAGCACGATTACTGCAGCGTTCCCACTCATCACCTATCGACGAGTGTACACCTGTTGCAGCGCTCGAACAGCCGATCGCGGAGCCACTCCGAACGCGATGGGGTCACCTCCCGGACGTCGTCCCAGCGACTGGGTCACGTGCTGATGGCTTCGTGGCGAAAGCACGGTCGGTCTCGTTGTGGTCCGCTTCTCCTTCGACGGAGGGTTCTGCTTCCCGGTGGTACGACGCTGCTGGGACGCAGATTACTGAGAACTCTCGTCGTGAGCAGTTGCTCTCGGACTCGGAGACGTGGGTTGTCCCGGCGATTGCACTTCGACGAGCGTCTCCCGACTCTTCGCCATCACAGTCGTCGTCAGCCTCACCAACACGGCAGCTGCTCCGCTGTCAGTCGTGTGGTAAGCAGACACCGCATCGGTTCGACTCACGCGACGACAGCCCACCCGCAGCGTGGGCTGGTGAGCCTGTCTGGCAGTGTTCCGTATGTCGAACACCGCGGTATGGGAGCTGACTGTTGGAGTAAGTCCCTTTGCAGAGGGTTGACGCACAGGTTTATTATATGCTGTTGCATAAAATCAGATAGTGTCCGAGAATACAGAACAAGGGATAAAGGTCTGCGTGCCAGTTGATCCACGTGGCGACACGGGAGTGTTTCGGCTGCCTGCGGCCGATGACGTGGTACGTCATCTCATTGATGCACACCAGTCTGAGTTCACACTCAAAGAATTGAGTGAGATTACAGACCGGAGTCGGTCGACAGTTTGGCGAGCAGTTGAGTTCCTTGAAGCCCTTGATATCGTACAGGTTCGACAGACAACACAGCGTAAGTACGTCTCGATCAACCCCGCTCGACTGCAGAAAGACGACCCTGTTCTGGGGATTCCGCAAGTGGAGTATCACGCACCGGTTCGAGCGTTCGTTGAACGGGTCAACGCCGCAATCGAACAGACAGATGCAGTCACGAACGTACTCGGCATTCTCGTCTTTGGCAGTGTCGCCCGTGGTGAGGCCGACCGCAAAAGCGACATTGATGTCTTTGTGCTCGTTGAGGGCGACCGGACTATCGCGCGACGCGTCATCTCGACGGTGGCCGCTGACTTGGGCGAAGAACGGTTCGACGGCGACCGCTACACGTTTGAACCGTTTGTCGAGTCCGAAGCCAGCGCACGTCGAGCGAGCGAGAAACTCCACGAGATCTTTCGCGACGGTGTCACCGTCTATGGTGACACGGAGTTCCAACATGTTCGAACGGCGGTGATGACCGATGAGTAGTACTCGCATCGAGACGCTCGTTGATGAAGTACAAGCCGCATTCGACCATCGTCCTAGTACGATTGAATCTGGACTTGAGACGAACGAAGCAGATATCCTTCAGTTGCGGAAGTCATGTCGTCTCCTCGCTGGTGCGACGGTGCTTCTAGAACAGGGCTTCTACACACTCGTGATTGAGGCATCGTTCGTCGCGATCGAGCGTGTGATCGAATTCAAACTGCTCGAGGGAGGTCTCGAACCTCGTGACCTCCCCGGTACACATCCAGGTGTGTATACAGAAGCGGCGAGACGCGGTATTATCTCGCAGCATGTCGCTGAGAATCTCCAGGACCTCTGGCGGAATCACCGCGCCAAAACCTACTATCAGGATGGGCTTGCTTCAAAAAGCCGTGCGGAGAAACTGTTCGAACTCGCACGAGAGACACACGAATACGTAGTGAACCAATCCACAAAGAAATACGAGTGCATTTGCTAAGTAGGGGGACACCACCGGTTCAGGAATTCTGCTTTGGATTCTGAGGGACGATTTCATAGACTCACGGGACACCCACCACCGTTTCAGCATTTCTCCGGAGTCATGGATGGGGCCGGAGCCAGAACACTACTCACAGTTGGTTAGTCTCGCTGGCTGAGCGCGTATTTTATTGCGCCGGCGATGGGCGCCGGCGCAGGAGGTCGGACAGACTTCGACTCTTGAGCCGGCGAGGTGACGACGAATGCACCAGGTAATCTACGCACTCGTGACTGCATCGACAACAGACCAAGCCCTCTCACGGGCCGCCGACGTGTTCGATCAACTGGTGGGCGCTGCCCCCCAGGCCGAGGTGGTGTTCGACTACTACGTGACGTTCGATGACGACTCAACAACAGTCGCTGGCAGCGCCCGGTGGGGTGACCTCCCGGTTGCAGCACCCGTTGGCTCGGAGGACGGCCAAGAACTCCTTGAGCGCGGCTGGCAGGCGACCACTCGTGAGTTCGAGCGAAACCTCGAACGCGTTCGAGAGGGTGTTGACGACCTTGACGCGACGGCAATCATGCGCGATGAGGACCTCGTCAGGCATGCGTGCCACAATCTCGGGGCGTACCGCGGACCGGCGGTGTACCTCTACGACGAGTTCGCTGACGGCGTTCGGCATCGCGAGCGGCTTGAGCAACTCGTCGGGTCGAACGACCATCTGTGGATCGTTCCCGCTGATGTGCATTACTGAGTCGACGCTGTGCCCAATGGTACTCCTGAGTGAGCTGTTTCCTGATCGTGGTATCGCTGTTCGAATCGTCGTCGACGACGCGGCGGACAGCTATCGTGTCGAGTACACCCCGCTGTCCGATGGTGCAGTGACCGACGAGTGGACTGTGTTCGGTGGGTCCGTCGGCTATGATGCGTCGGTGTTTGCAACTGCCGCCGCTGCCCGTACGTTTGTCGAGCGCGTTCGAACGACCTCACACGACGACATTCTCGCGGAGTTAGCAGTAGACACAGACTGAGCGACCGAGTAGGAAGGGGGTGTGCTTGGTGTTGTTTTTGCGCCGCCCAAAGGGCGGAGGCGCAGTAACAGATGTTGATTCCAACGTCAGTAGCCGAGTTGTCTCGTTTTCCACACCATTCACTCACGATACCTGCTCCGGTGGTGAATGATCGATGAGTCTCGAGCGCGTGTTCCGTCACGACGAGGCGCTGTTCGAGTTTTTGTGGTGTCCGGTGTGTGGCACGGAAGCGTTCACGCACATTCCCTTTGAGGGAGTGTTCTGTACGGAGTGCAATACCAGCGTGACGTGCCGTGAGTCGCCTGAGTCGCGTGGTTACGACGAAGCAGTCATCATCACGTTCGACGCGACGACGACATGGAATCTCCACGTCGACGAAAAACTTCGCCGGCCGCTTCCCGACGACGAAGCGCAAGTTAAGATTCTTGGTGCGCCTGGTGACTACCACGTCGACTGGTGGGCACCAACCACGACTGAAGACTGGACGCCAGTTGAGCGCAACGAGTTCGCTGACGAATCCGAACCGGAGGAAGTGTCGCACCTCGCATAGCGTCGATCGAGAGACCCGTCGGGACTAGCGCGCCGTGGTTATTTTTTGCGCCCGTGATGGGTGCGGGCTGAAGACACAGTCCGTGTGACGTGATTTCCATGAGTCACCAACAAACAGAGTCAGACGTCTCGATCGACGAGATTCCGGTCGATCTCGACCTCGTGCATCGTTCGGAGTTCACCCGAGCCGACATTCCCGATGAAATCGAGTCGATTTCGTGGGAACCTTCTGAGCGAATCGGCCGCCGACGAATTCGCTCGTTGTGCTCAAAGCCGCTCGCTGGTGGTACATCCACGGCACAGGTGAGTCCGATCCCATGTACTGCTGGGCGATTGAGTGGGTTCGCCACCTCACGACTGGCGAGGCGACTGCAAGCGGCCTGTTCGGCGAGTGTCGACAGTACCTTCGGAGCCTCGAGTGCGAGGACACCGACCAGTAGGTCGTCTCACCTGTTTTTTGTGCGCCCCAGAGGGGTGTGGCGCGTCCTGGAAGGACGTGTTAGAACTGAAACCAATGGCAACAACGAGTTCTCCGTCGGTGTCGTTCGACGAGACCGACACGCGACACGATGAGATGCATCGCACGATCGAACAGTGGCTTGCGGACCTCGCTGCCGACGTCGACGACGCTCGGGCGAGCGAGCAGTTCCAAGAATGGCTGGACGTCCAGAGTCGGTTCCACGACTACTCCCACCGCAACACACTCCTCATCACCCTCCAGTGTCCTGCGGCGACGAAGGTTGCTGGCTACCGGACGTGGCAAGAAGAGTTCGACCGACACGTCCAGGAAGGCGAGTCGGCGATCTGGATTTGGGCGCCGATCATCACGACCCAATGCCCCGAGTGTGGGAACGCACCGAGCTATCACGACAACAGCGAGTGTGAGTACGACGAGACACCACCCGAGGAATGGTCAGAGGGCCTCGTGGGCTTCAAGCCAGCACCAGTCTTCGACATTTCGCAGACAGAGGGCGAGCCGCTCCCCGAGTTGGACACGGCGGCGACCGGTGAGCCTGACACGCTCGTCGACGATCTTACCAACATCGCGTCAGACCTCGGCGTGACCGTCCGCATTGTCGATCCCGATGAGTGGCGACATGGGGAGGCAAAGGGCATCTGCCAGTCGCGGAGTGTCCAAGATCTCACCCCACTCGTGGAAGTGAAGAATCGACCGAACCGCGCGGATCTCGCGTCGACGATCATCCATGAGTACGCCCACGCGATTCTGCACTTCGACATCACCGACGCAACCGAGCGGGCGAAACGCGAGGTCGAAGCAGAGGCCGTCGCGTACGTTGTCGGTCGATACCTCGGCTTAGACACGAGTGGGTCGGCGTTCTATCTCGCGGCGTGGCAGGGCGACGAGACAGATGTCCTCCAAGAGCGACTGGGTCGGATTAGCGGGACGGCCGAAGAGCTTCTGTCGACACTCGACGCGGTCTAACCCCATCTGCCGTCCAGTGACTCTTTTTCATGCGCTAAAAGGGCGCGCGCACTGCGCGCTGGCTACCATGACTCCAGTACTACCAGAGTTCGATCCACCTACGCGCGTCCTCAAGCGAGCGCAGTACGAGGCGTTTGCGTTCGAACTCCTTGACGGCGATGTCCGTGTACGCAACGAGAGCTATGCCGACCCGACCGCGCACGAGTACCGCGTTCGAATTCAGGACGGCGTGCCCGAGTCGTGTTCGTGTCCCGCCGATGCGAGCGGTGACGGCCCGTGTAAACATCGGGTTGCAGTCGCGATTCGCCCACGAATACTCGACCTCGCCGTGCAGATGCGTGTCGTTGCTGACGGTGGTAGCCCACCAAACGACGATGACGACACACCAGACCTGCCCTGCGAGTGTGAACAGCTCTCTGAAGCTCTTCCTTGTTGGAACTGTATCGACGCTGGGCGGCGCAACCTATCTGAATAGTCGTTGGCGAGGGTTCGTACGTCACCAATCACCCATCAGTCGTCGAACTGCTGGGACGCAGCGTACGCACCAGCAAACTGCTCGCGCATCTCTCGACGGAGCAGTTCGCTCATCACTTCGTAGACGACCGGCTGGGGATACTTCTCAAGGAGGCGTTGGACGTCGGCTGCACATTCGCTTTTTTCAGTCGCAAAGTTTGCGGTCCATGGTGAGCTACTCATACAAGACAGTCATCTGTTGTCTCAGTTAACTGTTCGCCTAGTGAGAAGTTCCGACTAACACAGTCCACGGACCGCGGCCTGCAGAGTCCTACTGATACGACTGTCGAGTGCACGAAACTCGGTGGGCACGAAGCCCACGAGGGAGTTATCAAGGGGTGGATGCAGATGGCTTGGTACGCGATTCCGCACCCGTTGCAGAACAGGGCGCGTCTTGGGTGACACGGCGAGCCTGCAACGGCAATCCACCTGTGAGCATGTTTGGTGTTGTGATTCAGTCATTAATCGCCCCTCCAGCCGAAGCCAGCCTATTCGAGACGGCGACGATGCTTTTGAGCCCCTGAAGGGTGCGGGGCGCAGCGAGATGCGTCGCGCGGTGTTCGAGATGGCGACACGAGATGTCTACGAGCGACAGTTCGACGAATCGTGCGGGAAATCCTGTGGGAACGCCTCCTGTCCAGAGTGTGGTGGCCAGGTCATTACGGACGGCTGGTGAGCGACGGTGTGAGTCCTGTGGACTCATCATCGACGGCCACGGCATCGACCGCGGCCCGGAGTGGCGATCGTTCGAACGTGACGAGCGCAAGCGAGTCGGGGCGCCGCGAACGCCGACGCGACACGATCACGGTCTCGCCACCGACATCGGCCGACACGTTGACGCGAACGGGACAGCGATTCCGGGCAAACATCGCCAGCAACTCTCTCGACTCCGTACCCAGCATAGTCGGAGTCGGTACCAGTCGAGTCGTGAGCGACGGTTGGCTCACGGGTTGGATGAAGTCCGGCGACTTGCTGGTGCACTCGACCTTCCTGATAGCCTGCGTGACCAAGCCTGTCGGTGCTTTCGGTCCGCTCAACAGGCGGACCTGCTGCCGGGGCGGTCGATTGAAGCAGTCGCGGCTGCGAGCGTCCATGCGGCCTGTCGATGTGCAGGGCTTTTGCGGACACTCGCCGAACTTGTCCCACTCGCACGGGTGGCTGACTCGCGCGTCCGGTCAGCGTACAACGCACTCAATACAGAACTCGGGCTGCCTGCGAAGCCAGTTCCACCGGTTGAGTTCGTTCCGCGAGTGGCAGATGCGCTTGATGTGACGGACCAGATTCGACGACGAGCACGGTCGTTAGCCGAGACATCGAGCGATGAGTGGGCTCATCGTGGCGCGAATCCGCATGCAGTCGCTGCAGCGTGTGTGTATACCGCTGCGGCTGAGCGAGACTGGCCGCTCACGCAGGCGCGTGTGGCAGCTGTGAGTGATTCTTCAATCAAAACGATTCGGACGCATTACCAGACGTTGTGTGAAGCTACCGGTTGAAGGTTCGAGCTGAGAGCAAGAGTTGTGTTGTACCCGTGACCGGTCTCACTCGCTTCATCCTATTCTGGTCATGCTCCCGACTGGCACTACCCTTTAATAGTAGTATATAAAATTCAAATACAATGTCTCACGAGAAACGGCTTGCGTCGCTTGAAATTCAGAACGTTGTCGCCTCCTGCGCAATCGGCCAAGAGTTGGCGTTAGAATCGCTCTCGATGGACCTTGTAGGCGCCGATTACAACCCGGATAATTTCCCGGGACTCGTGTACCGAACACAGGAGCCAAAAGCAGCGAATCTGATTTTCCGGTCTGGAAAAATCGTGTGCACTGGTGCGAGTAGCGTCGACGGGGTCAACCGTGCATTAGACCAGGTATTCGAAGAACTCGATAGCCTTGGAATCCCAATCGATGACCGGGAAGAGGCGACCGTGCAGAACATCGTCTCGAGTGCAGACCTCGGAACAACTCTCAATCTGAATGCACTTGCGATTGGTCTCGGGCTTGAGAATGTTGAGTATGAACCCGAGCAATTCCCTGGCCTCGTCTATCGGATCGACGAGCCGAACGTAGTGGTCTTGCTGTTTGGATCGGGGAAAATCGTCATCACGGGTGCAAAGAAGGTGGAGTTTGCACGTGAGGCGATTCAGGTCGTGAGCGACGAAATTGACTCGCTTGGGTTACTCGGTTGAGTATCGGATTCTGTAGTCAAGTTGTCCAATGGCCGGGGAAAGACAAAGGGTGATAACTGGCCTTTTTCCTGGAACGGGGTATCTGGGTCACACCTGAGCCGACTGATTCAGGGTGTAGTCTCGACTGAATCCCCGTATTCGGTCCAAGTGGCGTTTCAGGCATTCACACAACGAGAAACGCCGCGCTTCGGTCGCTCTGTATTCCCTTTGACCATGCACAGGTGCTTGAAAGTACATTCTCCGACCGGTTTTGCTGTTATCGCTCGCTCATCGTACGTAGACGACAATTGAAGACGAGTACTGGTGCGACAGTCGATCAGATACTGAACACCGTCAGGGCGTCCGAACATCATCGGCATAACAATGAGAGATATTGGTGATATACGTGTCAGTATGGGTTCCTCTGAAACCACCGGTGAGACGCAAAGACTCGATGTCAGAGATATCGACGGTGAACCGTTCAGCCACATCATGTCTGCAATCGGTGAGTTGAGCGCGGGTGACTCACTTCTTCTTGTCAATAGCTTCGAACCGGTCCCACTCTACGATGTCCTCAAACGGCGTGGGTGTGAGTTTCAGACGACTCAGGTTGAAGACGACGAGTGGCACATCACGATCTCTCTGAGATAGTAACGACTGAAGATGTGTGCACCACCGCAACCGCTTGCAAAGATACAGGTATCATACCAGTATTTCGGTCACGACGTGTGACGTGCTCCAATCTCGATCAAGAGCCGTACTAGTAAATATCCGTATCCGAGCGACCCCAGGAGTGCGACGCCGTCTCCGAGAGCACCTACAAGAGACATACCTGCGATTCGGCCGAGGACCGAGAGGACGAGCCCAGCGAGGAGTGCAGCGATTATGAGCTGGGTAGTCCGTTCGCTCGCCCCACGAAACCGACCTGCAGACGGAGGATAAAACAGGAAGATAAACCCGACAATGACGAGACCAAGGAAACCAAGGAGGTTGAGCTGACGGTGTGCAGATAGCGTCCCCGGTGGAAGCGCAGGTATCTCAAGTACGCTCCAAAGGGCCATTGTGAGCCCGATAGCAACACCCATAACACCAGCAACCACACCTGCGAGAACACTTTCTGTTCCGACCCGCCGGCGGTCTGACCGGAAGAACACACTGAGATACAACGCTGCAAAGCTGACGAATGCTATCGCTTCACTCACCGCCCCCGCGACGAAAAGTGGACCACCACCCAGACCGGCGGCAACCAATGCCGGTCCAACTGCACCGGCGGGGAGGACGACTGCGGCGAGTTTTTTCGATACCGGAACACCGAGGAACCGAGGGCTGAGACGAACGCCGAGCGTGAAAACGAGGAGGACTGCGAACCCCGCGGATACCAAGTGTGTGATTCGCGGAAAATAGCCGTCCGTGAGCCCTGGTAGCATTGTCGTACGCGCGAGTAGTTCGTACGACCCAACCGCGAGATAGGCGAACGGGATGATGAGATACCGGTTTGCATACTGGTCTACCCACTCGTAGTTCTCCCTGTGAGAACTCGTTCCCGTTTCCCCGCGTTGGACCTCGTTTCGGACCGACCACGACAGCGCAGCGACGAACGCTGCGACACCACTCCCCCAAACGAGTGCCCCAAGAGTTTCTACAAACGTCGGTCCGGCCGAACCTGCAGAGAATGCAAGTAGTACAGTCCCCAACGTGGCTGCCACGAAATGGATTGGTGGGATGGTCTCGGTAGAGAGCGTCGTCCCGAAATACGAGGGAACTAACAGATAGGCCATACCGAAGACAACGTGGGAGACGAACCCGAAGAGAGCGAGGATGACCTCAACACGATGGGTGATGCCGACCGTTGCACCGAGTCGCCAGCAGACGAAAAACACGGCACTCACGATGATGAATCGCCGCGACCACTGACTTCGGCTCGCTCCTGTCATCGGAGACCACCCGAGACGTTCCGCTTCGAGCTGAGTGTGCGCGATCTCTCGTCTCGAATAGCTGCCTTTGGACCCCGTCATTGGCTGTGGCGGTGCATCGCTCATCATCCAGTCGTAGACAGCCGAGGAACAAACAGTTCCACCCGAACGTATTCGGGAGAACGCTGAACGAGTGTTCACGTCATAGTTCCGCTGTATGCCACGTGTCGATTTTGATGCGAAACGGACGTACAATGCAACCCGGTTTTCTGCCAACGAAGCGTTTCTGACCGGCCGGACGAAAGTCATCTGTGGCTTCTTCGAGTCGGGACAGTTTATCCCCGTCCACGCACCGTCGAGCGACCTCGTCGTCAGCGTTCGATCTGGAAGCGGGCTCGTCCGCGAAGGTGAGACTGACCACCATGTCACCCCTGGTGACGTAGTGTTTGTCCCCGCGGAGACGAAACGTGGAATACGAGCTGACGAAGATTCAAGACTCGAAGTATTGTTGGTGACGTCGCCACCGCCGACCGATGTTGAACACGAGCCGGTTCGCCGCGGGTTGACGGAGGGGGATTTCGAACCATTATTTACCAGCGAGTGATTCGTTGTCGGCAAACTCCCTGTAGCTGTCTTCATGGGTGGTGATCGACCGCCCACTAAGGGGCCATCTACTTGCGACCCGAGTACAACAGCCCCGTGACCCGAAGACGTTCGCACAAAGGTATTCTTACTACCGGTTCGGACCTGAAGCTGATGAGTGAGCGAACGACCGAACTTCGCCAGTTGACAACCGAACTCCGAACCCACGACGACGTTGATGACGCGTTCCTCGCGAAGAGCTTCACCGATCGTCACGTGATTGTCGACATCAAAGGTGACAGCGGAGTTCCGTCGAACGTAGCGAACCGACTCGCGGCACACGGGCTCCGTGGCGCCGACGAGGTGTATGGCGACGATGAGCACGGGTCTTTTGCCGGTGCCGTCGGTGACGCGACACGGCATCATTTCGTGGATGTCCAGACTCGCGGCGCTCACCAGTCATACGTGTAGACTGAGTCGACAATGTGCGCGCAGATGTGTGGTTGATTATTCGAGTCAGAAACGTAACTGACTGTCTGGGTATCGTATCGGGGTCGTTGTGCTAGTTAGCCCAGTCTGTACCCCATTGGTCGAGGGCTTCGAAGACGGGACAAAGAGCACTTCCCTTCTCGGTCAGCGCATAATAGCTCGCAACCGGTGATTCGAACTCCTTGTGATTGTCGACCAACCCCTCCGCTTCCAAGTCGTCGAGTACACGCGAGAGCGTGTAGGAACTGGCCCCGGTTGAGCGTTTGAGTTCGTTGAACCGCTTTTCACCGTCACGCAGGTCGTTGAGGATGATGAGCTTCCACTTTGCTCCCATCTGCTCGACAGCCCCCACGACGTTGCAGACGTCCGAATTCCGCCGCTCGACCTCGGTGTCTTCGCTAGTGTCAGCTTCGGGTGGTTGGGTCGCCATTACTTGGTCACACTATCGTTGCCTGAGATATAAATAGGTTTGTAGCCAAACCAGGTAATGTAATGGAACTACAAAACTCGACAGTGCTCGTGACCGGAGCGACCGGAAACATGGGTCCGTACGTGACGGATTCTCTCGTTACTAGTGGTGCCAATGTTATCGGAACCTACGTCACCGACACAGCAAGAGATGAAGTCGAAAAGCGCGCTGAAAACGCCGACGCAGTATCGTACTACCAGGTCGATCTAACCGAACAGGCCGCTGTTAACACCTTCGCCGAGACGGTCGTTGACGACCACGGATCGATCGACCACATCGTCGGACTCGCTGGTGGCTTCTCGATGGGAAGCGTAACTGATACCGACGTCGATGCCTTCCAGGCCGCGCTGAATCGCCACGTGACAACAGCGTTTCTAACCGTCAAGGCCTTCGCGGACCACCTCGACGAGCAGAGCGGTGTCGTCCTGTTCAGTTCCGAGCGTGCTATCAACCCTGTCGGCGGTACGCTCGCGTACGACGTCGGTAAGGGCGCAGTTCGGACGCTGACCGAGTCGCTCGACACCGAACTCGATGCTCGTCTCAACGCAGTTGCACCGTTCCTCATCGACGTGCCCGGGAACCGCGAGGCGATGCCCGACGCCGATTTCTCGGAGTGGACGGCCCCCGAGGCCATCGTTGATGAAGTGCTCCACCTGCTTTCGAACGAGGGCGTAACGGGGCAGATCATTCGGATGACCGGCGGCCAGCCGGAGTTGGAGGAATAGTCGTGCAGATCGAGACACAACAACCGACATCAGAGGCGGCTACGCGGTGGGGTTTGGCCTTTGTTCGACTCGCGCTCGGGATTCCGATGCTTATCTCAGGCGTCGGCAAGGTGCTCGCAATCGGACCGAAACCGATGGGTATCTCGGGCTTCGCGGGTTTCTTGACAAGCCTCGGCGTTCCGTTTCCCACAGTTGCTGCGTGGGGAGTCGGCCTCATCGAACTTGTTGGCGGCCTCTTGTTGGTCGTCGGCGTGGCTGTTCGAGTCGTGAGTGCGCTGATTGCAGTCGATATGGTCGTCGCGACCGTTCTGTACCACCTTCCCAACGGATATCCCGCCGGAAGTAATGGTATCGAACTGACGCTCGTGTTAACCCTGATCGCAGCAGCGCTGGTGCTGAGTGGCCCCGGCACGCTCTCGGTCGAACATGCGCTGTTCGATCAGGAGGATTCGTCTTTCGACTCGTCTCAATCCCGGGGCGCACATAAGTAAGGGGCGCACCGTCTCAGTATTATGACCTCAGAGATCCCAGTCACCGACACGGATGAGGGCTTTGTCGTTCGCGATCCCGACGATATCGAAATTCGAATTCAAATCGACCCATCGGATCTGTAGTCTGAACGAACGCTGCTCCGATGGCTACCTTGTTCAGCATCGCAATATCCCATCCGAGTGGCTCGATACCACCGTCAACCCCCTGATCAGATAACAAGTGTGATGGTACCGGATCGTTGCCGGAGTCCATCGTTTGTCCCAATGCACGTCACGGGTCGTATACCCTCGATCTCAGTCAGCAGGTGCTTCCCGTCCACTTAGTGGACTTCTGTACATTGAAGATAAATGTCGTTCTTGCAACCGGTACGAATCGAGAACTCGCAGACGTGATCAGCGAGTGCTTCGCTGACCCGCTCTTCTGAAATGGGACGCAGAGCGTCTGACATACTACTGATTGAGTTGTCGATTCCACAGATCCTCTGCTGTCCGGAGTGCAGTTACAGTTTCAGCAACATCGTGAACTCGTACGATATCTGCGCCACCCTTCGCAGCGACGAGGTGCGCAGCGAGACTCGACCCAACTCGTTCATTAGAAGGCAAGTCGGAGAATTCCGTGGCAAACGACTTACGCGACGCACCGACGAGTACTGGAAAGCCGAGGGCAGTAAACTCATCAGTTCGTGCGAGTAGTTCGAGGTCGCCTTCTGTGTCAGTTCCGAAGCCGATCCCCGGATCGAGGATGAGCTGGTCGTCAGAGATCCCGGCAGCACGAGCGCGTTCGACACGCTGTTCCAGACGTTCACAAACGTCAGCTACGATATCGTCAGTTTCCGGTCTGTATGTGTTATCGACGGGCAGATTGACCGCGTCCATAAGTACTGCTTTGCACTCACGGCCGGCAACGAGTGACTGCATCTCGGGGTCTTCAAGTCCGTTCTGGTCGTTGATCATGTCAGCGCCGGCATCAAGGGCCGCCTTAGCAACTTTCGGCTTGTACGTATCGACCGAAACCAACGCATCGATATCAGAATTACTGGTAATCCGTTCGAGGATAGGGAGAACCCGTTCCTGCTCTTCTTGGACGGACACTGGGTCTGCCCCAGGTCGAGTACTCTCTCCCCCAATGTCGATGATGTCGGCACCTGCTTCATCGATTTTACGTGCGCGTTCGACTGCGCTCTCGAGAGACGTGTAGCAACCACCGTCGGAGAACGAATCTGGAGTGACATTCAGGATACCCATGACTTGTGTATGTTCTGTACTCTCAAGTGTTTGGCTCCAGTTCATATTCATACGTCGTCTGGTAGGTGAGATAAGCCCTATGACTTGCGAAGCAACGTTGGTGACTTGTTCAGTTTGATGGCTTCTCGCTTATCGCCATCTTCTACGGTTTATCCACGCAAATATTCATTTCCACTGTCTCGTTGAGTTGTCTTCCCTATCATACCCAGTACAAGAGTTGTAGCGGTGCTAGTCAACAGCACCTTTCAAAAATGTTCGATAATATCGGAACTCCGGTTGTGCAGTATGAACACAATTAAGAAATATATCAGAAAACAGTCATTTCGAGTGGTTCGTTGGTTACTCTGCTCATAGAACTTGTAATGATTAGAGCTGCCATGTAGACTACTATCTTCTTCGAGTGTCAAATACTAACTCCGAGATATCCAACTACGATGTCGAATTTAATTACAACACTAGGGGCGTAATCTTTTATTCAGGTCACGAAACTGGGCCAGATCATTGGTTCAAAGTCATACAATATTCACAAGTACTGGCGATGCTCCTACATCTCAGATACTTCGTAAATAACGAGATATACTGCCTCTCTGCCTGCTTTCTGGATCAGAGATTTGATTCGAGGGGACTACTTCGATATAATCGAAATCAGGGCCACCCCCTCAAATAAGTGACTGAAAGATACATTTGGAATGTCGTTGAGGCCAATAGTCTCCCAGAAGGTTCCAGAGATAATCACATGTTGAGATGAACTACGGGTGATGACTCGCGAGTGCGGAGGTGATAGTCCACCCCAACCGGTTGTTCACTGCTGCTTTCGTAGACAGTCTCCTCTCGTCCTCGGTAGGCTACAGTAAGATGTTCCTACTTGCCAGTCCCTTCGGCTAGACCTTCGACTACCTACCGCCCGGCACGGAAGAGATCTGTCTGGTTGCTTGGCGTCATGAGAAACCAATTCCGCCAAGTTCGGTAGTGGACGCCCGTACGATGACCTTTGTCTTCGAGAATGAGTTGAGCGAAAGATCACAAAATCTTCGCCCAGTATTCTCGCTGAAACACCATCCTGGGTACATCTTCTGAAACACGCTCAGTAAGCTCTGTAACGCTCACGTCAGCAGAGCTACTACCACGAACAGCTTCACGATTGCTGGGTCGCTTGTCTGGAACTTCTCCAACCCGTACTTCGATTCAACTCACGGAACAGTACTTCTCCTTTCTACTACACCACGTACAACGCCGCGACTTGCTCCGACGTGAACTCATCCGGCAGGTTCGTCATCTGCTGGAGATAGTCGTTAGTGTCCTCGTTGCGGTCACTGTCTCGACGTAGAACGCCATCGTCGCAGTCGGACGCTTCTCATCGTGGACGCTGCTTGAAGCCCACCAACCGTGTTTACTTGTTTATTTGCAGCGTACCTGTTTATGTCGGAATTTGGAATCAAATCCACCAATTGCGTGCCTCGGCGACGACGTACAGTGAACCGGTGATTAGCACGCAATCGTCGTCGTCCGCCAAGTCGAGCGCGTGTTCGACCGCTATTTTCACTGTTTCGTTCCGTTCTATCCGGGGAGAGCTCGTCTCGAATGCACCAGCGAGCGTGTCGAATGACGCAGCTCGGCTCACACCCGGTCGACAGAGGTGAAGCACGTCCGATTCAGGGAGTATTGTCGCCATCTTGGAGTGGTCTTTCTCTTTCATTGCGCCGAACACGAGGTGTAGCTCATCGAATTCGTATCGATTGACGAGAGTAGCTAGTGCGGAGCACGCTGCCGGATTGTGCGCACCATCAAGGATTACCAATGGCTTCGTCGACAGTACCTCGAATCTCCCCGGCCAGTAAGCGTTGTGGAGGCCGTGCTCGATCGTCTTAGTATCGACGTTCGCCACTTGTCGGGCGAGCATTGCCGCAACGCCGGCGTTAGTCGCTTGGTGTTGACCAATCAACGATAGATTCGTCGTGACGTCCCAGTTCGGACCGATTATCGAAACAGTCGTTTCGTCGTTCGAGATCATTGGCTCCTCCTGGGTGATGATATCGGCTGCCGTGTCGCCCACAGTGACGACCGGCGTTTCGGCTCGGATCGTGTCGAGTGCGGTGCCGTCCGCACTCGTCACGAGCGGGGAGTCGTCCGGTGCGACTTGGGCTTTATCTCTGGCGATCTCTTCGACCGTCTCGCCAAGGACGTCGGTGTGTTCGAGACTGACGTTCGTGACGGCACTCGCCACCGGGTCGACGACACTCGTCGCGTCATGCCGCCCGCCGACCCCGACTTCGAGGACTGCAACGTCGACGTCTTCGCTACTAAAATGCTGCAACGCGAGGACGGTCAGAATCTCGAAGTACGTAGGGCAGTCACCGTCGTCGCGTAGCTGGGCGATGCACGGTTTAATCTCCTTAGCGAACGATCGGACGTGTGCCTTTGGGACTTTCCGCCCGTTAACCCGGATCCGCTCGCGAAAGCCGTTCAGGTCCGGTGAGGTGTACAACCCGACATCGTGACCCGCTTCTCGCAGTATGCGTTCGAGCATTACCGCTGTACTCCCCTTCCCGTTTGATCCCGCTATCTGAACGCAGTCGACTCCCTCATGTGGATTGCCGAGGCCGGAAAGCATCTTAGCGGTCGTCTCCGTCCCGAGATTCGGGCGAGAGCAATCCAGACTCTCTAGATAGTCGACCGCCTCATGGTACTCCATATCAAGTAGGTTCATCGGTATCGGTATTAATGTGTTTTTCTCCTCTATTACCCAAAATAACGTCCTGTGCCGGGACCCACGACACGGGACAGGAAACCGTTCACTCTCGCAATTGCTCCTGACTTTAAGCTACTCAGCGGTGCGGTATCCGTCTATTAGTCTGTGGAACTGGAAGGTTCAGCGACGGACGGGTCAGAGCCTCGGACATTCCAGACGACGTACATCGCGATTGGGACGAGCAACGTTATGATGAGCGCCCCAACATTGCCTGCAATCTTGAGCGTGCCGACGAAGCTTCGGACCCCGTAGAGGTAAATCACCAGCGGCGGCACTGCGGTTAGGGCCCATGCGACACTCGTTGAGAGGCCATTGTAGTCGACGTAGTTGTTCTTCTGAGCTAGGCCGAAGCCGATGAAACTGGTCATAACGGTGATCAGTGGTAAGACGTTGCCGATGATCAAGCCGCTCGTACCGTAGATCTGTTCGAAGGCCTGCGGCCCGATCTGTGGCACTTCGCGTCCGAAGACGAGGACGAAGGCGACCGTCAGAATCACGTAGAGCGCGAAGATCAGGACGAAAGCCAGGCGGATGCTCCGCTTGGCCGCCTCGTAGTCGCCGATGGACCTGTAGACGTCCGGAATCATCGCGTGCCCGACGAAGGCAAAGAGTGCGACGCCGACGAAGGCCTGCCAAGCACCCATGTCGACGGTATCGGCGTTGGAGAGATCCCCATGGGGGAGACTCGTGAGCGCCACGACTAAGAACAGGAAGACGATCCCGATGACGAGAGCGAACTCCATCTTAATCGAGGCCTCCAGACCTTGGTAGATCATGAACGAGGCAACGATCCAGAAGAGAATCGCGGCCATGACCTCGCTGAGCGGCGTGATAGCGGCGAGCGTCTGGCCGCCAGCGGAGGTGTACGCGAGCAGTGCGCCGTAAATGTAGACCATCATACCGCCCATCATGAGGTACCCTCCCGGACGCCCCAGCAGATCACTGGCCAAGGTGACGATCTGGCTGCCACCACTCTTCGCCGAGAACCGAAGCAGAATGATGGAGGTTGCGTACAGTAACACGCCCACGACCAGCATGAGAAGTAACGATGGGAGCAGCCCGATTTGAGCGGCAGCGTATGGTATCCCGAGGACACCGGCACCGATGATGCTCCCGATGATGAGACTTGCGCCGCGTAGTTCCTCTGTGAACGTCATTATTGATTAATCACCACAGACGATTATTGCTGAATGTTAAAACTTAAACTTTTGGTTACTCAGTTTAGAATTATATTTTCTCATCGAGCAGCGACCAGGTTTCGTGAGAGGCTGAAGCGAGACGGATCGCCTTCGCGTTCAGTATGGGTATTCGCTAGGGGTCAGACCGATATTAGGATAAGAGCCCATCATCAACCCGCAGAACCTCGCCGTTAACGTATGAGGCAGTCTCACTCGCCAGAAATGCGATTACATCTGCGATTTCTTTCGGCGTTGCCAGCCGTCCGCTTGCCGTATAGTCCTCTACCTCGTCCTCGTAGCTGGTCGTATTTTCGATGAGGTCAGTGTCAGTGTATCCTGGCGCAACGGCGTTGACACGAATACCTTTCTCGCCCAGTTCTCGTGCCGCCGCGCGAGTCAGTCCGATCAGTCCTGCCTTGCTTGCAGCGTAGTTTACCTGCCCCGCCCAGCCGCGCTGTGCCGCGACGCTCGCGACGTTCACGATCCGACCACCACGGTTTCGGAGCATCAGCCGAGCCGCCTCACGCGTACAGTAAAACGCACCAGATAGATTGGTCTCGATGACGTTGTGCCACTGTTCAGGCGTCATGCGAACGAGCAGTCCGTTCTCCATGGTTCCTGCGTTGTTGATCAGAACCGTCGGCGAGCCGTATCGGTCGGAGATCATCTCGAAGACTGCTGCCACCTCGTTGAAGTTGGTCACGTCGCACGGCTCAACCCTAGTGGCGGCCGGATATGCTGCTAGCATTTCGGTCGTCTGTTCAGCCGCTTCCTCGTCGTCGTGATAGGTGACGATCACTGTTGCACCGCCATCAGCGAGGCGCATCGCTACTGCACGACCAATTCCTCGCGTTCCACCGGTCACGACGGCGACGTCGTCCTGAAAGCTGACCATTACGCAAACACCGACCGTGCATCAGCAGGCGTCTCCAGCGTGTGGCACTCAGCGTCCGGATCGATACGCTTGACGAGACCTGCTAGGACGCCAGCCGGCGGAAACTCGATGTAGCGAGTGACGCCGCGTTGACGTAACTCCTCGATAGCGCCGATCCAGTCGACGGACGACGTGATCTGGTTGGTAAGATCCTGTCGAGCGATCGCTGGGTCTGTGTAGACTCGCCCCGAAACATCCGAGACGATTGGTATTGCCGCTTCCTTCAGTGAGATATCTTCGAAAACCCTCTCAAGAGGGTCAACGGCGGGTGCCATGATTGAAGAGTGAAATGCTGCACCGACTTGGAGTTCGCGGAACCGAGCAGTCGTTGCGTTAGAAAGGGTCGCTCGAACTTCCTTGACGCCGCTGATCGACCCGCTAATCACGGTCTGTTTTGGTCCGTTGTACAGCGCTACATTCACATCATCACGATTTCGACAGACATCGGCAACAGTTTCAGGATCTGCAAGTAATACTGCCAGCATCATCCCTGGTCCAGCCACTTGTTCGGCGCGTTCCATGAACTTTCCCCGTCGATGAACGACATCAACGAGATCAGCAGGTGACGCCATGCCGGCAGCTGTTAAAGCGGTGAAATGTCCCAAACTGTGACCGGCAACGAAGGCGGGCTCCACGTCAAACCGAGATACAACACCTCGGTACGTCGCGTATCCGGCGGCCAGTAGAGTCGGCTGAGCGGTACGTGGTTGTGCGAGTTCTCTCGTTCCCGCCTGGAAGCAGAGCTCGTACAGGTCACTATCGAGTGCGCCGTCGAGACTGTCGAAAGCCGTGCGCATCTCTGGCCACGCTTCGTAGAAGCTCTTTCCCATCCCCTGCTGTTGACTCCCCTGTCCGGGGAAGATGAATGCCGTGTCTGCGAGCGTTGCGGGTCGGTTGTCCTGGTTCATATGTTGTGTCGTGGAGTCCTCCTCGTCGAGCTACGGTTCGATACTGAACACGGTCACAGAGCCGATCGCGTATCCGGCGTCCTTGTCGTGACTGAGGCTGATCAGCGATATCTGCTGTTTCGTAGAGATATATTTCTTCGGTCGAGCGTCCTGCCAAGTGCTTCGTTCGCGGGCGGTTTAATCCGAAGGTGTGGGGTGGCCCGTTTACGAACAACCTCAATCGAGTCCAGCGGAATCGCAGGCGATTCAGCGTCGAGCGTCTTACAAAACGCCTCCTTGGCCGCCCATCGAGCCGCATAGTGCTGCGATGGCGTCCCTCGGCGTTCACAGTACGCTTGCTCCGAGTCCGTGAACGCGCGGTCACGGAACGATTTGCCGAATTCTGCGAGGAGAGAGGCAATTCTCTCAATCGATACGAGATCAATGCCGTGGCGAACGACGGAACCGGAGTCGATGGATCGGTCAGCCCTCGACTCGATGTCAGCGAAGGTCTCACAATAGCCGTCGTCGGCGCTAGATCCAATTCCAATGTTGCCGCCCAAGGCGTCTTCTTCACACATTGTCATGCTTGCTCGAAGACGAGCGTGGCGTTGATTCCACCGAAGCCGGCGGAGGTCGTCACAGCGGCGTCGATAGGGGCGTTGCACGCTTCAGTCACGACTGGAAGATCACACGCCGGATCCGGGTTCTCGTAGTTCGCTGTCGGTGGGATCGTCCGTTCAGCGATTGCCGTAGCAATAATCGCACTCTCGATGGCTCCGGCACCACTGAGAGCATGCCCGAGTGCGCCTTTGACGCTCGTGACTGGCGGAACGGTGTCGAACACGGACTGGAGTGCCTCAGCCTCCCGGGCATCGCCGGTCGGTGTACTCGTCGCATGTGCGTTAACATGATCGACAGCGTCCGAATCCAGAGTCGCATCCTTGAGTGCACGCTCGAGACACCGCCGAAGACCCTGCCCCCCTTTGGCCGGCCGTGTTGGGTGGTGGGCGTCGGCGGTCAATCCAGAACCCGTAATGGCCGCGTACGGCGTGACGCCGCGCTCGTCCGCGTGACTGCGCTCTTCGAGGATGAGAATCCCTCCCCCTTCCGCGAGGACGAACCCATCTCGATCGGCGTCGAACGGACGACTCGCTTGTTCTGGCGCCTCATTTCGTGTGCTGAGCGCCCGCATCGCGTCGAATCCGCCAACACCGGTTGGGGTGATTGGCGCCTCGGTTCCCCCGGCGATCACAATATCTGCGCGCCCGGCCCGGATGTCGTCGACTGCATCGGCAATCGCGTGAGCACCGGCTGCACAGGCCGTCGCAGGTGATCGGTTCGGCCCTTTCGCGTCGAAACACATACTGACGTGACCGGCCGCGAGATTCGCGAGCGCGGTGATGAGAAACCGCGGCGACGGCCGTTGACCAGTGGCGGCTTCGATCTCCGAAAGCCCGCCGAATGTCGAAGCGACACTGGTGCCGACTTGACATGGCGTCCAAGAGGGTTCACTGGGATCGAATTCAGCATCCGCGATCGCTTCCGCGGCTGCAGTAATGGCGAACTGCGCGTATCGTCCCATCATCCGATCATCGATCCAGCCACTGGCCGTTTCATCTGCCGGACTCCCGTCGATTTCGCACGCGATCTGTGACCGAACGGCTGCCCCATTGGGGTCGAACCGAGTGATTGGATCAGCGGCGGTGGTGCCCGCACACACCGCCTCCCAGGTTTCGTCCGCGGTCATTCCGAGTGGTGTGACCATCCCGATGCCAGTCACGACGACATCTCGATCCATGCTCAGACGTGTTCCTTGACGTATTCTTTGAAGCCTCTGACTTGCTCGATCTCCGCGAGATCTTCGTCGGGGATGTGGACACCGAGATCCGCTTCAATCACCTCGGCGAGTTCGACGATATCAAGCGATTCGGCGTCCAGTGTCTCTCCTTTGAGTGCGGTCGAATCATCGAACGAATCCATGTCGACGCGTAGTCTGTCCGCGACAATCGTATCGATTTGGGTGCTGATGCTGGGCGAGTCAGCCATGTCTTACGCTTTCGCATCGGTGAGTAAAATAATACCGTTTGTCACTGGCGACGACAAGACCTCCTTACGGTTCGAGGACGACTTTGCCAACGGTCTCGCGGTTCGTCAGTTCGTCGTGGGCCGCTCTCGCCTCAGTCAGCGCGAACGTCTCACCGATAATAGGTTCGACTCGGCCGGCGTGCAGGTGATCGAGCAGGTTCGGGACCGCCATATAGACGCGATGTGGAACATGCTCGAACGCGTGCTCGAGATGGTATCCAATGATCGACTGGTTCTCGAAAAACAGTCGAGGTACCGCCACCGTCGGGATCGACCCGCTGGCCATCCCGAACGAGACGATTCGGCCATTTGGTGCGAGCGCCTCTACGCTTTCGGCGAACGCATTGCCGCCGACGCCATCGAGAACGAGATCGACGCCCTTGCCGTCAGTTCGCGCAGAAACCGATTCTGCCACGTTAGTTTCGGAGTACTTGATCGCGTGATCGGCACCCAGTTCTTTCGCGATATCGAGCTTTGTATCGGTGCTCGCAGTGGCAAACACTTCCGCACCTGCAGTGGCAGCCAGCTGAATCGCTAGCGAACCGACACCGCCAGCAGCAGCGTGGATCAAGACGCGTTCCTCAGAACCTAATCGTCCCCACTCGTGGAGAATATTATGTGCGGTCAGGCCTTGAACAGGAATTGCTACCGCCTCGCGAGTGGAGAGCGATTTAGGGACCCGAAACGTCCGATCGACTGGTGCTGTTGCGATCTGAGCGTACCCTCCGGTGGAGGTCAGTGCTGCAACCCGGTCACCGACATCGATACTCGCTTCCGTTGGAGCAGCGGTGACGGTCCCAGCGACTTCGAGACCAGGGACGAACGGTGGGGAGGGCCCCTCCGGATAGTTCCCACGTCGTTGTTCGACGTCGGCGAAGTTCACGCCGGCAGCGTCAACGTTAATTTGAACCTCTGATTCGTCGTTCTCGATCGACGGTGGATTTCGGTCAGTGACTGTCAGAACGTCGCTACCGCCGTATTCAACGGCTGTAATGGCTTTCATTCTCAGGTTCCCCCGCTCGGTGAGACAGCTACAGGCCGTCCCACAGATTGGTGCCTTCTATCAATTGTCGTAGCCTGTTTCTGTTGTTCGGCCGTGCAGGTTACAATCTCCTCACCCAATAACCTTGGAGACGCTTTCATACGATACGGATCTAGCTGGTTCGTGACAGGAACTCGAGCACGGTTTCCGAGAGAACGGCGACACCGATCAGCAGACAATCTTCATCGATATCGAACGTCGGTGTATGATGGCCGCCGGTATTACCACCGATTCCGACAAACGTCGCTTTACCACCGTTCTCTTTGACGGCCCGCATAAGGTAGGTCACGTCCTCGCTGGCACCCGCGCTAGCACGTCGACGCACTGAGGAAACGCCGTCGACGCCTCTTGCAATGCCGTCGACGATATCGACCAGTTCCTCGTCACTGTCCTCGCGGATTGCCTCTCCGATAAGCGAGGTCTCGGCTTCACACCCATGCGCTTGTGCCGCTGAGTGGATGTGCCGACGAACTGAATCGCGCATATATTCCATCAACTCGTCCGATTCTCCCCGCATCTCTACTGTCGCAGTCGCTTTATCTGCGATCACGTTGGCGGCATTGTCGGAACTGATCTCACCGACGTTCACCCGTGTGGCCCCATCTCTGTGACGCGGGATACCGTAGATATTGCTCGTGGCATCCACGAGCGCTTGGACCGCATTACGGCCCTCATTCGGCGCTAACCCGGCGTGTGCAGATTTGCCGGTGAAGGTGATATCGTAGCGCGAAAAGGCAAGTGCCTCGTCGATGCCCGCAACCACAGTCCCGATCGGATGATCGAGACCGACGTGCGTTCCAACCAGGTAGTCAACATCGCCGATGTGGGGTCCGGCGGCCATCGCTTTCCCGCCTCCGAGGAGTTCCTCGGAGGGCTGGAAAAAGACCTTGAACGTGCCGCTAAAGTCGCTTTCGAGGACAGTCTGGAGCGTTCCCAAGCCGAACGCAATGTGCGAGTCGTGGCCGCACGCGTGCATGAACCCCTCGTTCTCAGAGCGGAATCCAACGGTGCTCGGCGCGTGGCTCTCGTCGGTCGATTCGGTAATCGGGAGAGCATCGATATCGACACGAAGCCCTACCGTCGGGCCATCACCGCGATTGACGACCGCGACGACCCCGGTATGTCCGCCTGCAACCTGTTCAAGGACGTCAGTTCGATCCGTCCGAGTTGCCGCTCGTTCGTGCCACTCGGAGAGTTCTTGTTCGTCCGGGACTCCCAGTCGTTCGTCGGGATTGAGCGCATCAGCCCCGACGTGAATCTGATCGATACCTAGACGTTCGAGTTCGTCGACGATCCGTGCTGTGGTCCAGAACTCGCGCCACCCGGGTTCAGGAAATTCGTGAAATTCGCGTCGGAGGTCAATGAGTTCCTGTTCCGTCGGGAGGTGGATTTTCGTTGTCATAGGTGTGTTGTGATGTGTGTTTGTTCGTTGTGCTATCTGTGCGTTATTCGTCTGCTTTGTCGGGCGGCGAGACCATATCCTTGTACCACATCCAGCGAGCGATGAGCGTCGTGCCGAATACGGAGACGATGATCACTGCGTACAGGGGGTAGCTTGGGAGGAAAGCCAGGTATCCGAGTTCCAACAGCAGCGTCATACTCAGTGCGATCACGAACCCGATACCCGCAACTTTCGGGTAGTCCCGCCCGAACTGGGCGAAGATAGCACCGAAGACCGCCGGTACCAGATACGATTCGAGTGCATTTCTCCACAGCTCGGGGAGTGCCTGGAAGACCGAAACGAGCGCGAACGCACCGACTCCCAGCATCGCCGTGTTGACGAAGATTGAGGCCGCTATCGCTACCGTTGAGATGATACTCGCTTGCGGCGTCCCCGTTTCGACGTCTGCAGCTTCCTGAGCCGCCGCTGCGCACGGTAATCGCAGGTTCGAGATATTCCCCGAGAGGAACGCCATGTACGTTCCAGGGATACCCAGGACCGGGTAATACGACAGCGGCTCAATGACCCAAGCCCACCCGAATGTGACCGCAACCGCGGCGAACGCCCCGATGATTGCTGACGAAGGAGCCAGGATGTCGAAGGCGACCAGTAGCGTAACCGCAGGTCCCAACGAGAGCACGACTGCGAGGAGATTGGTCGCCCTTCCCCATTTGTTGACGTAGGGGATAAACTGCTCCTGATAAACATCGCTATCGTCCGCCGTTTGGGTGCTACTGACTTGCGTACTCTGACCTTTAGACATGTTACCACCAACCTCCAACGGTCACTTGCATGGCGACGCCGGCCAGAAGCCCGACGAACATTGCTATGCCAAGCGACCATTCTCTGATCCACTGAATGTCGCGACCTATCAGCAATGTGTAACAGTGCAAGCATCGCGAGCCCTCCGACGGCGACGGAAGCGGTCTCCTGAGTCCCTGCAGTGACTTCGCCGCTCAGGAAATACGCGAACGCACCGAGCATCGCCGCTGCACTAATCACCGGGAGGAGTTTTTCGTTACCGTTGCTGATCTTCGTTCTGAACGCCTCCATGTGCCGCGTGCCAAACGCCGAGACGAGTAGCCAGCCGGTGCCGCCAAGTGTCATCGCCCAAACTGCCGTCGCGTACGCTGTTTCGGTAATGCCCTCCTCACCCAAGCTGTATCCGAACTGGCTAACGCCTAACTCGGCGGCAGGTAGCTCGAACGCCACCGACCCGATCACCGTGAGACGCATCCATGCCACGGGACCACCAACAGTCGCAATCAATGCTAACATTCCCGCCAACACCGCGACTGAGGGACCGATAGCCGATATCAGTCCCGTTTTGAATCCAGTCTCTAGTTTCTCCTCCGAGAGCCCCATCTCCTTCCCGTCGTTCCATGCACGCCGCAGAAAGAGAGTGGCCTGCAGCAGCACGGCTAAAACGACCGGAACTGTCGAGAGCCACAACCACGGACTGTTGGCGATGTCCATATACGCCGGTGCTATCGGCGCCATCTCATGCCATACCATAGCATGTACCCCGTGCATCAGATTAACATATATAATCACCGGTGATGGTCGCAGGTCCGGAATTCAATCTCTAGATATCCTTACATTACCCCGATAAATTCGGCGCGTTCGTAGCCGGACACTAACTATCCCAGCAGATGCCTGCGGTATCGACTCTTGCCGCTGTACTGTCGACACCGCGGTCGCGCTCAAATTAAACGCCGCGACCCTGCAGCATCTCCTCCTCGGGCAGGTCGACGTTGGCGTCGCCCTTCATACCCGAGCCGACGTTCTTGCTGATCTCGGCCAGCGCGTCGGAGTCGTCCCAGTTGTTGACGGCCTCGACGATAGCGGTGCCCATCGCCTCGGGATCCTCGGCGCCGAAGATGCCCGAGCCGACAAAGATCCCGTCGCAGCCGTGATGCATCATCAGCGCGGCGTCGGCCGGCGTCGCGATGCCACCGGCCGCGAAGTTCACGACCGGCAGGCGGCCCATCTCAGCGGTCTCGTGGACCAGTTCGGCGGGTGCTTCGTGTTCGCGGGCCCACCTCTCGCGTTCTTGATGGGTCATTCCTTCGAGTGTACGGATCGATCCCTTGATGTTGCGTTGGTGGTGGACGGCCTGATTGACGTCGCCGGTACCGGCTTCGCCCTTAGTGCGGATCATCGCCGCGCCCTCGTCGATGCGCCGGAGCGCCTCGCCGAGGTTGCGCGCGCCGCAAACAAACGGCGCTGTAAACTCGCGCTTGTCAATATGATAGCGGTCGTCGGCGGGCGTCAGGACCTCCGACTCGTCGATCATGTCGACACCGGTCGATTCCAAGATCTGGGCCTCCTTGGTGTGACCGATCCGGGACTTTCCCATCACCGGGATTGACACCTCATCGATGATCGCTTCCACGTCGGCGGGGTCGGCCATTCGGGCGACTCCCCCGCGCTTGCGAATGTCGGCGGGAACCGCTTCTAGGGACATTACCGCGACCGCGCCGGCGTCCTCGGCGATCCGGGCCTGCTCGCGGTTCACGACGTCCATGATCACGCCGCCCTTCTGCATCCGGGCGAAGCCGCGTTTGATCAGATCGTGTCCGTGCTTGAGTTCCTCGAGTTCAGCGTCTTCTGGCATTTTTGATATTTGGTTTCATGTTCGGTTTCCGAATCTGTACATAGTTTTTGTCACGATTGGGCTCTGGCGCGCTCGCGCGCCTGCTGGATATCCTCGCCTTCGAGTATCGCTTCGACGAACAGCTCGCCGGCGCGGTACGACGAGCGGACCATCGGACCAGAGGCACAGTAGAGAAAGTCCAGTTCGTCTTCGGCAACGCGCTTCCAGGTGTCGAAGGCGTCCGGATGCACGTACTCGCTGACGTCGAGGTGCGAGCGGGAGGGTTGGAGATACTGACCCAGCGTCACGATGTCGACGCCGGCCTCCCGAAGGTCCGACATCGTCCGGTACACCTCGTGAGCGTACTCACCGACTCCCAGCATCAGGCTCGTCTTCGTGTAAATGTCGGTCTCACGATCGACCTGCTCGAGGACCGAGAGCGACTGTTCGTAGCCGGCACGGCGGTCCCGAACGGGCCACTGGAGGCGCTCGACCGTCTCGATGTTGTGGGCGATCACGTCCGGATCGGCGTCGATAATCTTCCGGACGAGATCGGGGTCACCCTGGAAGTCTGGAATCAAGCACTCCACGAGGATTGAGGGATCCCGCTCCTTGATCTCGCGGATGGTTCGAGCGAAGTGACCCGCACCCTGGTCGGGCAAGTCGTCGCGGTCGACCGACGTGAGGACGACGTAATCGAGACCAATGTCGGCGACGGCGTCCGCAACGTTCGAGGGTTCGTCGAAGTCCAGCGGCTCCATCCCGCCGGTCTTGACGTCGCAGAAGTTACAGCCACGCGAACAGCGATCGCCCATCAGCATGAACGTCGCCGTTCCGGGGCCGTCCCGTCCGCTCCAGCACTCGCCCATGTTCGGGCAGTTGGCTTCCTCACAAACCGTGTGGAGGTCTCGCTCACGGAGCGACTGTTTGATCTCCGTGAAGCGCTCGCCTGACGGCGGTCGAATCTTCAGCCAGTCTGGTTTACGTGCCTTGCTCATGGGGTTCGATGGTCGATCGACGATCAGTCATAGATGGGATGCTCCGAACAGAGCCGGTCCACCTCTGTCGATACCTCCTCGGCCAGGTTGTCGTCGCCCGGATCGTCAAGGAGATCGACGATATACTGACCGACCTGCTCCATCTCAGACTCGGTGAACCCGCGCGTCGTCAGCGCCGGTGTCCCGACACGGATACCGCTGGTGACAAACGGAGACCGCGACTCGCCTGGAACTGTGTTCTTGTTGACCGTGATCCCGACGCTCTCCAGTCGCTCCTCGGCATCTTTTCCAGTGACAGACGGATGCGAGTCACGCAGGTCGACGAGGAGGAGGTGCTTGTCGGTGCCGCCGCTGACAAGAGACATTCCGCGATCGGTGAGCACATCGGCGAGAGCTTTCGCGTTCGAGACGACCTGTTCCGTGTACTCGGTGAACTCGTCGGTGAGTGCTTCCCCGAAGCCAACGGCCTTGCCGGCGATGTTGTGCATCAACGGCCCGCCCTGCGCGCCGGGGAACATCGCCTTGTCGATCGCCTCGGCGTGTTCCTCCGTCGTGAGTATCATCCCGCCGCGTCCGGCGCGGATCGTCTTGTGCGTGCTCCCCGTTACGAAATCGGCGTCCTCGACCGGGTTCACGTGGACCCCGCCAGCGATGAGCCCCGTGACGTGGGCGATGTCCGCAAGGTGATACGCGTCGACGGCGTCAGCGACCTCGCCGATGCGCTCGTAATCGAACTCGCGGGGGTACGCTGATGATCCACTGACGATCAGGTCCGGATCGAACTGTTCGGCGTGATCGGCGAGTTCGTCGTAGTCAATATACCCCGTCTCCGGATCGACGCCATACTGTTCGACCTCGTAGTACTGCCCGGAGAAGTTGACGTGATGACCGTGTGAGAGATGGCCGCCGTGGGTCAGGTCCAGCGAGAGAATTCGGTCGCCAGGATCCAGCATCGCGAAGTAGACGCCCATGTTGGCCTGCGTGCCACTGTGTGGCTGAACGTTCGCGTGGTCGGCGCCGAAGAGCTCTTTCGCGCGATCGATCGCCAGCTGTTCCACGGTATCAACGTGTTCGCAGCCGCCGTAGTACCGCGATCCGGGATACCCCTCGGCGTACTTGTTGGTCAGCACCGATCCCTGCGCCTCGAGGACGGCTTCGGAGACGTGATTCTCTGACGCAATCATCTCCAAGTTCGATTCCTGTCGGCGTTTCTCTCCGCTGATGGCAGCTTGGACATCGGGATCCGTCGCTGCCAGACCGCTGTCTGGTAACATACACTGAGTGAATCCCACCGATAGTATAAAAAATCTTGGTCAAGTCTAGCGTGCGGAACGATATCACAATGTCATGTCCACTTAGTAGACCTGAAAACTGCTAGCTCAAAGAGGAGGTGACTCCCCACACTGCTCGGCCGCTTAGAACAACCGTCCAGCTACCAAACTCACCATGTTTTAAGTCGGTGTAGTAGCGTGAATGCTGTATGGTGCAAACCGTAGAGACAACCGAAGCGCCGGCAGCGGTCGGTGCGTACAGCCAGGCGACCGAGACCGACGACATCGTATTTACCGCCGGACAGATCCCCGCGACACCCGACGGCGAACTCCTAGATGATGCACCGATCGCCGAGCAGACGGAACAGTCACTCAAGAACGTCGAGGCAGTGCTGGACGAGGTGGGCCTCGGCATGAGCGACGTGCTCAAAGTGACCGTCTTCCTCGATGACATCGACGACTTTGACGAAATGAACGAGGTGTACAGCGGGTACTTCGACGACGAGCCGCCTGCTCGGAGCGCCGTCGGTGTCGACAAACTTCCGAAAGGCGTCGGCGTCGAGATCGAAGCCGTCGCCAGCAAGTAACGCAACTGCCTCTGACGAGGCATCGAACAGTTATTTTGCTCCACCGGAACGAAACCCCGAGCCGCCCGCAAGCGGCGGCCTCTCGTCCCCGACTGACAGTTACTGACTGCGACAGTGACCAACTGCGTCGAACTGCGTGTGGTCGGCTCTCTCCGCCGCAGTTCGCGCCGTCGGGCAGAGCCAGTTACCGGTCGAAGGTGTGAATCGGATGACCGAGCGCACACTCGGCTGCTTCCATAATCGCCTCGGAGAGCGTGGGATGCGCATGGACGGTCGACGCGACATCAGAGAGCGTCAGTTCCTGCTCGACTGCGAGGCTGATCTCGGCGATCAGCTCGGATGCCTCGGGGCCGACGACTTCTCCACCGAGTATCGTCCCGGATTCGGCGTCCGCGACTAATTTTACGAACCCTTCTCGCTTCCCGGCCGTCAGCGCCCGCCCGCTCGCGCGGAACGGGAATTCCCCCAAGGTGGGTTCGTAGCCCCGTTCGCGTGCCTCCGATTCGGTCAGCCCGACGGTTCCGATCTCAGGGTCGGTGAACACCACGCTCGGGACGGTTCGAGGCGGGTCGGGTGACGTGCCCGCAATCGCTTCGGCAGCAACAACGCCTGCGGAACTTCCTTCGTGGGCAAGCATCGGTTCGCCCGCGACGTCGCCCGCCGCGAAGACGTGATCGACGTTCGTCCGCCCGAAGTTGTCCGTTTCGACGAACCCCTTGTCGTCGCGCTCGATGCCGAGCGCTTCCAGGCCTGCCGTGTCAGAGACCGGGGAACGGCCCACCGCGATCAGTGCCTTGTCGGCCGTGAGTTGTTCGGGGGCACCCTTGTCCGTGTCATCCTCGACAGGTTCGGTCGTAATCCGAATCCGCCCGTTACCGGTCGGCTCCCAGTTCGCCGCGACGCGACCGAACTGAAAGTTCACGCCAAGCTTTTTCGCCTGCTTACGGACCGGCCGAGTAAGTTTGTCTGAGTACCGCGGTAGTGGGGCGTCCAGCATCTCGACGATTGTCACGTCCGTCCCCAGTTTGGCGAACATTGTCGATAGCTCCATCCCAATATAGCCCGCGCCGATGACCACGAGCTCGTCGGGGACCGACTCGAGGTCGAGCGCGGCCTTCGCGTTCAGTATCGGTTCGTCATCGAACGAGAATCCCGGGAGCTCGATCGCCCGACTCCCGGTCGCGACGATGGCGTGGTCGAACGCGACCATCTCGATGTCGCCGTCGCTACTGATCTCCGCGCGGTGATTGTCGACCAGCTGGGCCGTTCCCTGTTGCAGCGTGACGCCGTTAGCCTTGCAGAGCTTCTCGACGCCCTTCGTTAGCTTCCGGACCACGCGGTCCTTCCATCGAGTGAGGTGTTCGAAGTCAACCGCGACGTCTGCCTCGATACCGCGGTCCTCCGCGTTCCGTATCGAGTGAACATCGTCGGCCGCATCGATCAACGCCTTCGAGGGGATACAGCCGTGGTTCAGACACGTTCCACCAATACCACCCCGATTGACGAGGGTAACGGTTCGTCCGAGCTGTCCAGCGCGGATGGCCGCGACGTAGCCCGCGGGGCCACCACCGATGACAAGTACGTCTGTTTCTTGCATGGATGTGCTATCCTCGTGATATCCTCTGGGCTTCCTCCTGTTAATAGTTCGCAGTCGCACTGCGGTCGGTCGAGACAGCCGCAGCGCTACCGGAAAGAACGAGGCGGAACGCCGGAACGGTCCCGACAGATAGCGTGAGCGCCGCGCGCTCACTCAAGCGCGTGCCAGGAGAGACGCGGGCTCCGGGCAGCACTTGTCTGGTCGATGCGACTGGCGGCCGTCAACGACGGGGCCGTCGACAGCGTTGTCTCGTCCTCTCCCGCCACCGCGTTCAACGCCTCGGCAAGCTGGTCGAGGGTCTCCCGGCTCTCCGTCTCCGTTGGTTCGGTCATGAGAGCTTCGGAGACGATATCGGGCCACTTCGTCGTCGGCGGGTGGACACCGTAGTCGAGCATGCGCTTCGCGAAGTCGGCAGCGTCTCGGTCTCCCGCACTGGCGACGAACTCGTGGTGGAACGGTCCGAATGGGATGTCAAGGTCGATCTGCGAACCGAGATAGTTCGCGTTGAGTACCGCCTTTGCGCTCGTATCAGCCAGTCCGTCGTCGCCGAGCCGTTCGATGTAGGCGTAGGCTTTCAGCAGGACGAGCCAGTTCCCCATTGCCCCATGGACCTTGCCGATCGAGTGCTCCGGCTCGTGTAACTCGTACTCGTCGCCGTCGACCCGCACCTGCGGCGAGGGCAGGAACTCGGCCAGATCCTCAGTGACACCGATCGGACCGGCACCGGGTCCACCGCCACCATGGGGTGTGGCGAAGGTTTTGTGCAGGTTGAAGTGCATGATGTCGAACCCCATGTCACCCGGCCGGGCCTGCCCCAGCAGTGCGTTCAGGTTCGCGCCGTCGTAGTACAGCAACCCACCCGCGTCGTGGACGATTTCGGCAATCTCCTCGATGTCTCGCTCGAACAGCCCCAGCGTGTTGGGGTTTGTCAGCATCAGTGCTGCCGTCTTGTCGCTGACGGCCCCTTCCAGCGCGTCAAGGTCGAGCCGGCCGTCGTCGCTCGGCGGGAGTTCGACTACATCGTAGCCCGCCAGCGCTGCGCTCGCGAAGTTGGTCCCGTGGGCGCTCGACGGGACAATCACCTCATTGCGGTCCTCCTCGTCGTTATGCTCGTGGTAGGCCTTCGCAACGAGAATACCCGTGAACTCACCGGCCGCCCCGGCGGGCGGCTGGAGTGTCACTGCATCCATCCCACCGATCTTCCCCAGATGCGCTTGTAGGCGACCGTAGATTTCGAGCGTGCCCTGTGTAGACTCGGCCGATCGATCCCGGTGAGCGGCCGCGTCGGCGAGCGCGGCAACGTCCTCGGTGAACTTGGGGTTATACTTCATCGTACAGGATCCAAGCGGGAACACCCCGTTTTCGATGCCGTAGTTCATCTGGGAGAGGCGCGTGTAGTGGCGCGCAATCTCGGGCTCGGAGAGTTCCGGAAGGGTCACCGATTCCCTGGTCAGATCGTCGGGAAGCGACGTCTGCTCTACGACGTCGACCCGCTCTTCGTTTTTCTCCACGAGTAGGGGCTCGTACCGGTCGCCGTCCATCTCACTCCAAGTGGCTTGGTCGTAGCGCTGCATCAGGCGACCACCTCCTTGACCGCTGCCACGAATTCGTCCCGCTCGCTGCGGTTAGCGTCAGTGATACAGATCTGAATCAGATGATCGTCGACAGCGTGAACTGCAAACCCGGCGCTCTCGAGGTCATCGGCGACCCACTCGGCGTCCTGTCGCGTCTCCGCAAGGAACTCGCGGAAGTGGTGCCGGTCGTGGACGGGCGCAGTGATGCCCTCGATGTCGTCGAGATCGGCTGCCAGTTCCTGTGACAGTTCAACACACTCTGCGGCCAGGTCGACCAACCCGGTCGCGCCGAGCCAAGCGATGTGAATCGCGGTCCGTAACGCGACCCACGCCTGGTTGGTGCAAATGTTTGAGGTGGCCCGTTCTCGGCGGATGTGCTGTTCCCGGGTCTGCAGGGTGAGCGTGTACGCGCGGTTGTCGCTCGCGTCTTCGCTCACGCCGACAAGCCGTCCCGGCACCTGACGAAGGTAATCATCCCGGCAGGCGAAGAGCCCAAGTCCCATTCCGTACGCCGGTGGTAGTCCGAGGACACTCGCGTCACCGACGACGATATCTGCGCCGACGCTCGCCGGTTCTTCGAGCAGCGCCAGCGCGACGGGGTCGGTCCCCAGGCAGAAGGCCGCGTCGTGTTCGTCGGCGACGTCGCCCACCGCCGAGAGGTCTTCCTGGATGGTTCCGACTGCTGTCGGGTTCTCGACATACACCATCACCGTCTCGTCGGTGACGTGCTCTGCGAGCGTTTCCGAGTCGGTCGCCCCGTTCGTAGTGGGGTATGTATTGACCGTCAAGTCGACACCGGAGAGGTAGTTTTCGAGGACAGACAGGCGCTCCTCGCGGACGAGATCCGAGACGAGCACCTGCGATCCGCTGGTTCCGCGGACTCGGTCGGCTAGCAAGGCCGCCTCGCCCAGCGCCGTCGCGGCGTCGTACATCGAACAGTTCGCAACCTCGAGGCCGGTGAGTTCGACCAACATCGACTGATACTCGAACAGCGCCTGGAGGAACCCCTGGGCGATTTCGGGCTGGTACTGGGTGTAGCTCGTCAGGAACTCTGAGCGCAGAGAGAGGTTGTCAACGAGCGAGGGAACGTAATGATCGTACTGACCGCGCCCGAGGAACTCCGTGAGTTGCTCGTTCTGGGCGAGCGTGTCCGATACGTTCTGAACGACCGCCTGCTCAGACGCCGACTCGATTCCGAACGCTCCCTCGAACTGGACCGACGGCGGGATGTCGAACAGTTCCTCGACGGACTCAGCGCCGATTATGTCGAGCATCGTCTGGACGTCCTCTTCGGTGTGTGGAGTGAAGGGGTTGCCTTCGGACCGACGCTCGCTGCCCACGTTCTGGATGTTCTGTGTCATTTGGGTTTTCTGTGTCATCAGTAACTCTCTCGCATGCTCATTCGATCTGGTCTCGGTACTCATCGGCCGACAGGAGCGGTTCTGTATCGAGGTCCCCGTCGAGTTCTAGTTCGATCAACCAGCCGTCGCCGAAGGGGTCGTCGTTAACGAGCACCGGCTCGGATTCCGCTGCCTCATTGACGTCGGCGACGACGCCAGCGACCGGAGCGTAGATATCGGAGACGGCTTTGATACTCTCAACGACGGCGAATTCGTCGCCGTCGTCGAGTTCGGTGCCGACTGCCGGCAGTTCGACGAAGACGATGTCGCCGAGTTCGTCCTGCGCGAAGTCGGTGATCCCGATCCTCGCAGTGTCGTCGGTCAGTTCGATCCATTCGTGCGATTCGGTGTAGTGCAGTTCGTCGGGTACGTCAAATTCCATTGGTGTTGCTTGTAGTCCGCTCGTGGTTCAATCGCGATGCTCCTGCAGGAACCGGTGGCTCACGACCGCCGCTGTCGCCGTCCGATCGCGTATCTCAACGCCAAGTGAGGTGCCCTCGTCAGCGTACTCCGCGTCGACGTAGCCGAGCGCAATCGGTACCTCAAGCGTCGAACTCATCGTCCCGCTAGTCACGTGACCGACCTGCTCGCCGTCGTGTAGAATCGGATAGCCGTGTCGCGGGATGCCCCGCTCCTGCAACTCAAGGCCGACGAGCAGTTCGTCCGGGTCGTCCGCGTCACGGAGCGCTTCCTGACCGACGAAGAAGGACTTCGAGTTGTCGACGACGAAGCTTAGGCGGGCCTCGTAGGGCGTGCGCGGCTCGTCCTCGGGGTGGAAGTCCTGTCCGGAGAGTAGTAATCCGGCTTCGAGTCGGAGTGTGTCTCGCGCGCCGAGCCCGCAGGGCTGCACGTCGTCGAACGCATTCCAGACAGCCTCAGAGTCGTTGTCGTCGAAGATCAGCTCGAAGCCGTCTTCGCCGGTGTAGCCGGTCCGGGCAACGAGGCAGTCGGCACCACCGATCGTCGTCTCGCGAGCGCTAAACTGAGATACGCCATCGAGGGGGTCAGCGGCGACTTCCTGGACGCGGTCGACCGCATCCGGGCCCTGTACGGCGAACATTCCGAGCTCTTCGGTCCGGTTTACGACGGCCGCGTCGAGGTCGTGTGCTGTCGCGTAGTCGGTCCAGCGGTCGACCATCATCTCGTCGTGCCCGGCATTAGGGACGAAGAGGTACTCCTCGCTATCGGGGCGGAAGTAGACCACGGTGTCGTCGATGATGATCCCATCCTCGTTCAGAATGCAGGCATACTGAGCGTCCCCCGGATCAAGCGTGGTCACGTCGTTGGTTGTGAGCTGGTTCATCAGATCCGCTGCGTCCGGACCACTGACTGTGACTTCACCCATGTGACTGACGTCGAAGATACCGACCGAGTTGCGGACTGCCGCGTGTTCGGTCGTGATAGAGTCGAACGAGACTGGCATATCCCAGCCGCCGAAGTCGGTGAAGTCGGCTCCGGACTGCGAGTGCTTCTCGTAGAGAGGTGGCTTTCGTGTCGACACGGTTTGGGTAATTCCTTGCAACGGTTATATAACTTACCGTGAGCGCCATCTCTGACGCGCTGTTTCAGAGACTGGAACGAGCGACGCGCGACAGCGTCGTTAGATCGCGAACTGTGACACGCACGTCAGTTGAGGCGAGTGACTTCGTAGCCCGCATTTTTGATCGCCTGAATGATGTGCTGGGTATGCTGGCCGCCGCTCGTCTCGATGCGGAAGTCGAGGTACGCCTCGCCAACCTTCAGCTCGTCGATGGCCCGCTCGTGACTGACGTTCCGGATATTGGCATTCTCGTCGGCGATGATGCTCGAGATGGTGCTCATCCTCCCTGGTTCGTCAATGATGCGAACCCGGAGCTGGACGAGCTGCTGTCGGTAGGTAAGCTCATGCGTGAGTGTTCGCTGGAGCATCGTTGCGCTGAGGTTCCCGCCGCTGAGGACTGGGACGACCGTCTCGTTAGCGACATCGACCCGGTCGCTCAGGAGCGCTGCTATGGTCGCCGCTCCGGCGCCTTCAACCATCTGCTTGGTCCGCTCAAGGAGATAGCGGATGCTGTGCGCAATCTCCGTGTCTGAGACCGTTACCACCTCGTTGACGTGCCGGTCTATGAGTTGGTACGTAAGCTCCGAAATACCACCCGTTGCAATCCCGTCTGCGATTGTCTGGACCGAATCGATTGTCTGTGGCCCACCCTTCTGGAGGCTCTGGGGGACGGTCGCCGCGTCTTCGGCCTGGACGCCGATGATACGGACGGACGGATCTAGTTCCGCGACGGCTGCCGAGATACCACCGATAAGCCCGCCGCCACCGATCGGTACAAGGATCGTATCGACGTCTGGGACCTGATCGAGGATTTCGAGGCCGAGCGTCCCTTGGCCGGCGACGATGTCGGGGTCGTCGTACGCGTGAACGAAGACGGTACTGTCATCGACTAGTGACTGCGCATACTCCATCGCCGCCTGAAAGTTCTGCCCGTGGAGGTCGACGTCGGCGCCGTAGTCCCTCGTCGCGTCCACCTTCGACTGTGGCGCATTTGTCGGCATGACGATCGTCGCCTCAAGGCCAGTCTCTGCTGCAGCAAGCGCGACACCCTGCGCGTGGTTGCCGGCGCTGGCGGCGATCACCCGGTCGACGGTTGATCCACCGTCGGTGTCTTCCAACTGGACAAGTTTGTTGTACGCCCCCCTCGTCTTGAACGAGCCCGTTCGCTGGAGATGCTCCATTTTGAGGTAGACCCGAGCGTCGGTATCGCGGTCTAGCGTCCGGCTCGTCTCAATTGGTGTCTTCCTGGCGACCGACTCGCCGGCGAGGCGGTTCTGTGCTCGCTGAATATCGGTGAGTTGTACGGACATAGTTCCTGAACCGGTAGTTGATTTCCGACGGCACCTAGAGGGAACCTTCGGATAACGTACCGATTGTGCATAACGATTGTACGGAGCGATTTATACGTACTGGTCGTTGGAACGGGATACGTGACTCGCTGTCCCCTTATTTCCTTTCGGAATATGGGGAACAGTATGTGAAACATTTATGAATGATAGTCATATAGCGGCCGTTCATCGATTGATGTACGACCCATCGGATGATAAATTATCTTTCTGTTATTTATCGCCAATTAATCAGAATATTGTAGTCCCAGATGTACCAAACTATATCATATGTATTCCCCATGACGGGGAAGGTCTCTGTCCCGGGGTTTAAGCCTCTGCCTAGACAGTGGTAATGTATGGCGCGTCAAAACGACGGCGAACGACGGAAGACCACAGCGACATCGCTACGCATTGTCGATGCTATCGAGGAACTCGACGGTGCAACGCTCTCTGAAATCACCGAATACATGAAATCCTCCACGAGCACCCTTCACACACACCTCAATACCCTAGAAGAGTGCGGCTACGTCACGAAAGTCGGCAACAGCTACCAACTTGGACTGAAACTTTTCCGTCTTGGGGAAGCAGCCCGATACCGGGACGACCGGTTTCAGTTAGCGAAGAGGAAGGCTTTCGAACTCGCGAATACGACGAATGAGGAGGTCAGTTTCGCCGTCGAAGAGAACGGTCGCAGCATTGTCCTCTTCGACGAGACCAACAACCCCTCGATGGACGGCTTTCAGGTAGGGCACCATTTTTACATGCACAACTCAGCCAGCGGCAAGGCCATGCTCGCAGAGTTCGATGAGGAGCGCCGAAACGAAATTATCAATCGGTGGGGGCTGCCACGGGAGACGGAAAATACCATAGTCAATCGAGGTGAACTCTACGATGAACTCGCACGCATTCGAGAGCAGGGGTATGCCGTCAACGATCAGGAGGCACTGGAAGGGCTCCGATCGGTGGCCGTCGCCATCGAAGGCCCGGACGGTGATGTGTTTGGGTCGCTTGACGTCTCTGGACCGCCATATCGTCTTCCTCACGATGAGGAGCTAGCTAAGCTACTCTGGGACGTGGTTGATGAACTTGAAGCAGAGCTTGCATCGGCGTAATTCATACTCCAACCCAATTGCTGGAGAATATATGACGCTACAGTCACTACCTATGACCTCTACCCCTTCTTCGTACGCTGAATAGACGCCACCAGATATTCCAAGTGCTCAAAAGGAACCGCCATCCGGCAAGCGCACCGTATGGATGTTACACTAATAGGCTTGTAATAGAATGGCGTCCAGGACCACAAAGGAAGTAGATCGTCAGTAGTGTTATCATCGTCACCATTATCTCCTACTCATGGTGCTGTTTGGTGCTGCCTTGTTTACAGGAATAGTATTGTTCATCAGAAACATGACTCAGCCAGTACAACTTCGATCAGACGGCACTGTCTAGTTAAACCAGTTTGAGGAGCGAGCAGGTTGTTGAGTTAATTTGGGATGAAGCTCCCAGACCGACTCAGCGAGTGTTTTGCGACTGATTTAGAAGAACGTGGGAGCGTGAGCTGACGGCATGCCCGTCAGGGCGTTCGCTGTTCAACTCCACGCGACCAGATGTTCACTTAGAGAACCAAAACAGACCCTTCGATACCTCGGCGTTGAGCGCTCTCACCAAGCTGTTTGGCAATGGGTACATAGGCTGACTGACAGCGGACACAACCCGCCTGAGGCGAAGACGAAGCGGTGCGGTCGACGAGACTGCTGTCAAAATCAATGGAGAATAGTCTTGGTTATACACTACAATAGACACCGAGACAAAGCTGATTCTTGACGTCAAGTTGTTTGGACGACATGGAACTGATCCGGCTGCTGCGTTTCTCCATCGACTTTCGGAGAAACACAAATCTCTCAGACTCTATGTTTCTCGTTGATGGCTGGCTATCAGACTGCACTCTCTCGATTGGGATTGATCAGTCGGCTTGACTACGTCGAGAGAAACCTCATCGAAAAATGGATTCACCCTCAAAATACGAGTCGATCAGTTCCATAACTCGTGGGTGGGCAGTCACAGAAACGTCCGCGAGTAATTCATACAATTCGCGCAATACTATAATTTTCAATGGCCGCACCAAGCGCTCGATGGACGAACCCCGGTTGAGGAGGTCACTAACTAGACAGTGCCGACCGATCAAGATAATTGATTTAGTGACACTCTCGTTGTCGAACTCGTCGGTATTTCGATAATCTCGAAGTCTGTCGTCGTGACTTTTGACCCCACTTTGGTGCCGTCCTCTGTTCTATCTAACTCACTACACCCTGTCTGGGTTTATGACGAGTTGTGCGATGACGTTCAATGGTACGGTCACCTGAAACCACAGCGAGTAAATGGACGACCGTGTATATGAACCACAAGTAATGGTAGTAATATCGGGAGAGGAGATCGTCGAGTTCGTGACGTCAATCTTCGTGTTTTCGGCGATGTTCTCGATGGGCCTGAAGTTGTCCGTTAAGCAGCTAATCAACGCACTCAGGACGCGCCGGCTGCTAGTGAACTCACTGGCGGTGAACATCGTTGCAGTCCCGATAATCGCCTATTTTCTCGTTCAGATAGTCTCTGTGGAGACAGGACTCGCAGCAGGGATACTGTTGCTTGCGGTCTCACCCGGTGCACCGTTCGGCCCGAAGCTCGCAGAGATATCTGACAGTAATGTAGCGTTCGCGAGCGGTCTGATGGCGATTCTCTGTATACTCTCGGTCGTGTCGATCCCGATCTCTCTGTTGCTGCTACTCCCTGGTGATGCCGCTGTGGACCCCCTCGCCATCGGACGTCTGGTTCTGGTCGTTCAACTGGTCCCGCTACTGCTCGGGCTCGGGATTTCGTTCGCCTCCCCTTCACTTGCAGAACGTCTGTATTGGCTGTTCAAGCGTCTCTCTGACTACACATTTGCCGGGTTAATCGTGGTCCTGTTGGTGGTTTACAGCGACAGTATGGTGTCGCTCGTCGGCACGGGAACGCTTGGTGTCTCAACTGTCGTCGTGGGTGCGTCATTGATGCTTGGATACTACCTCGGCGGACCAGCACAAGGGACTCGGGAGGTATTGGCGACGACGACCGCCGCTCGAAACGCGGCAACCGCACTGTTCATTTCGACGACTGGGTTCTCGGATTCGAATGTCCTCACGGCAGTCCTTGCGTTCTCGGTTATTGGCGTCGTTGGGTCAGGACTGATTGCGAGTGTGTGGCGACGACAACCTGCCGGGTCTGCCTCATCCCACGGTTAACACCTAAACCACGCTGTGATGAAGCGCTCGAAGAAGATGGGAGATAAAAGTGCTCGAACTACCAAATTAGGATTTCGATGAGGAGTCTGTAGGTGACATATCCGACGAAAATTGCTAGCATGAAGGACGCAATCCAAGCGAAGACAGTGTTCCTGATCTTCGTCCTACTTACTGATTCTTCCGTCGCTGCGTACCCACTACCGATGATCGCGCTAACCATGATTTCGTTGAAAGACACTGGAACACCGAGAAAAACGGCGGACTGGGCGATGAGGAACGACGGAATCAACGCGGCTATGGACCGCTGAGGTCCGAGCGCAGAGTAGTCTCTTGAGAGTGCTTTAATCATCCGTGGTGCACCGGTCCACGACCCGATCAGTAACCCGGCCCCACCCCCGATAAGGACAACGAAGAGTGAAATCCCAAACGAATCAGTAAGTGGGGTTACTGGACCGACCGCTAGTCCAACTTGCGTCCCCCCAGCCGAGAATGCAACCAGTCCGCCCAGCAAGAGCAACAATCGACGGAGAGTGCGGTCTCTGTGCCGTTCGAACTGTCGAGAGACGGAGAGATATCCGACTAGTCCCGAACACCCAATTGACAGTGCTACAATAGCCATCGAGAGGTGGTCTGAACGTTTGGCGAGTGACCCAAACATCCAAGCGACGGATCCAGTCGCACCTGGAGGTCCCAGAAATATAAACTCCATATTGACGACCGTAATGGCTGTCACCCCGCCGAGGGAAGGAACGAGGACACGGTTTGGAACGTGATTCGACCGGAGGAGCCGTGCGGTGAAGTACGCTGCACCGCCACCGAGAAACGGTGTTAGTATCCACAGTGTCGCGATCCGGCCATAGGTCATCCATGCGGGGTTCCCTCCAAGAGCGATACCAACGCCTGTTACAGCACCTGTAACGGTGAATGCGGTCGCAATCGGATATCCTGTGAACACGCCGATGGATACAAGCAGACCGGCGATCAAGAGACTCAACGTCGCGGCGAGCGGTGAAAGAGTGACTCCTTGTACGAGTCCGCTACCGACAGTTTTCGAGACGTTCGCACCCTGAGTGATAGCACCAAGGAAGCCTAGTATTCCGACGACGAACCCAGCTCGCATGACAGAAATGGAGTTGGCACCGACTGCGGGGGCGAATGGTGTCGACCCACTGGACCCAGCACCGATGGTCCACGCCATGAACAGACTCGCTGCCGTAGCGACAACGAGTGTTCCGACTACAGCTGCTTCGACCATCCCTCAGTGGAGTATGTGATATGTGAAATAGACATCGTGAGGTGGATGTGTCAGATTGTGTCTCTGTCGATGATATCCGAGGTGGACACATTCGACGTATACACGATCATCACCCCAAAGAAGGCGACGCCAAGCAGTTGGACTGGAAGTGTCGGGCCAAAGACTATGACAGCGAACAGTCCGACTGCGACGAGACGTACGGGTTTCGAAAGTTCGTACGCTCCATTGAACCCTGTGAGGCCGACAACTAGCGCGACAATCGCTGCGACGAGAAGCACCGCGGTGACAAGCGTCGACGGGTACTGCCACTGCAGCAACTGCGGGTTCAACACGAACATGAACGGGATGACGTACGTTGGCGTAGCTAGTACGAGCGTCTCTTTGGCAGTCTCTATGAAGTCGGTTCCAGAGATACTCATCGCGACAGTAACCGCCAACGCAACCGGTGGAGTCAGCGCGGACAGGAGTGCGAAATAGAAGATATAGAAGTGCGCGGCTATTTCGGTTATTCCGGCTTGAACCAACACGGGCGCGAGGATAGTCGCGACCAAAATGTACGCTGCGGGCGTGGGCATTCCCAGTCCGAGCAGGAGGCTTACGACCATCGTGACGAGTAAGATGATTGCGAAGCTCCCTCCCGAAATGTCGACCAACTGGAAGGCGATGCGCTGTGCGAGTCCAGTGACGCTAAAAATGTTGATGACGATACCCAGCGACGCAAGAATCGCAAGAAACGGTGCGAGGTTCTCACCACCAGCCCGGAGCCCATCGAGCGTTTCTACAGCAAACTCACGGACATTTCCGGCGAGAAGCTGACGGACCCCGCGTGACAACACTGCGGCAACGATAGTGTACAATCCCGCCGCGAGGGGGCCGAATTGCTCTATGACCAAGACGTAGACCAGTACACTGAGTGGAAGTAAGTACTGCAACCCACGACCAAGAAATACGAGCCACGAGTCGTCATCGGTTTCGACCTCTGCGTCCGCCGAACTATCTGCTTCGGTGACAGCACCGGTGTCGAAGCCCTCGTACCAACCGTTACCCACGATGGTGAAGTGAACGCCGATGGCTGTCCCAACGTAGAACAAAAGTGCCGGAATGATCCCTGCAATAGCCACGTCCGCGAACGGAACGCCAAGGATATCTGCCATGAGAAATGCCGCAGTTCCCATAATCGGAGGAAGTATCTGCCCGCCTGTACTCGCCACCGACTCGGTCGCAGCCGCGAACCGCGCTGGAATATCGTGTTCCTTCATGAGTGGGATGGTAAACGACCCTGTTGTCGCGACGTTCGACGCCGCCGATCCCATCATCGTCCCCATGAACATACTCGAGACGACTGCAGCTTGTGCGACCCCACTTCTCGAGTACTGCTTGATCTTGTTTCCAACTTCGATGAGATAATCGAAGCCACCATATCCTTCGATGAGTCCGGCGAAGACGATGAAGATAGCAATCCATGTAGCACCGACCTGTAACAGGAAACCGTAAATTCCGGTGAGTGTAATCGTCTGTCGGCGGACGAGTTCTTCCAAGCTCATTCCACCATGACCCAGTATCCCAGGGAGATGCGGACCGAACAGACCGTACAACATCGTTCCGACGATAACTAGACCGAGAACAGTCCCGTACTTACGGAATGTAGCGTCGGTCACGACGTATACAAGCGCAAGACCAACTAGAAGGTCGACATCGGTGTAGATGAGGAGCCGGCCCTCCTGGAGCCACCGGAAGTACGAGAGGTGAACGTACCCGACAGCAGCAAGTGTGAGGAGGCCGAGAAAAACACAAATGCCCGCGCTCACTCGAGTCCGGGTCGAATCACGACCAGACTGGAGTAGCTCGCTCGCGTGCATAAAATAGTAGATGGCAAGCCCGACTCCGAGGACAGCGTTCGCATGTTGACGTTGCGGGAGTGCGGTGTTGACGGCGAAGTAGACAATCCAGAGAGCTAGTACGACCGCTAATACGCCTGAAGCGGGTGTGAGGATTCGTTCAGCGATCCGCTGAGGGTGCGTCGTTGTTGTCATTGTGAATCTTGTGTGTAGGTTTCTTGCGGACGCATCATACAGACCCGACTGTGTATTCGTCGCTCCACACCCCGAGTTCTTTCAGGAACTTTGCGGCCCCCGGGTGGACGGGGACTTCCGGCGTCATGTTCCGCATGTACCAGTCTTTGGCCGTCCACACTTCGAAAGCACTGTGTGTGTTGCTCAGTGCGGTGGTGTTCTCCCACGACGTTTTTAACAGCGTGTAAATCGTCTCGATGGGCACCGCATCAGACGTCCAAAGGACATAGTTCGCCGATACTGTGGGTGCAGTATCTCCTTGCGCTGTGAATTCGTCGATGTTTTTCACGGTGTCTTTCTTCAGCTCTGCAAGCGGCGTCTTCGAATCCCCACCGATAGCCCCAAGCGTTTCGTCTCGGTACGAGAGCATTCGAACGGAGTTTTGCGAAAGCACCTGTTGCATGAATCCTGGTGTGACATTGTTCGACAATATCGGGCCGCCGACAGCTGTTGCTTGCCCAGACGACAGGATGTCGGAAAGTTGTCCGACACCCGAATTTTCGACCTGAAGATCCTCTATATCCAGTGCTTTCTTGAGAGCGACTTCCCAGACGTCCCAGTATGACGCCCCGGAGGGCCCTGGGCCAAGCGATTTTCCGGCGAGGTCACCAAAGTACTCGACATCCGTGGCTGCGTCGACGAAGGCTCCCAACTTCATGAAATAGAACGACGGGAGTTGTAGCAACGTCTGGCTGAACTCGACGTCACTGAACAATCCGGTTCGATTCTTCGCCCGCGTTCCAACCAGAGTCGTTCCGAACGAGATGTCCGTCTCACCACGACCTACGAGTGCGATTGATTGGCCGCTCGTTCCGGACTTGATATTGACCGTGAGTTCAGAGTTATCCTGTACGACAGCAGCCAGTGCGTTACCCATCCCGAACGCCAGCGAGTTCGATGGACCCGACGTGAATGAGAGTTCTGACTTACCACTTGAAGAAGTGGTTGTCGTAGATGTCGTGGCATCACCGGTGCATCCAGCAACGAGCCCAGTTGCACCGGCTGTTACAGCCCCAAGGAGGCCACGCCGCGTGAGATATTGACTGCGTTGGTCACTGTCGGAACTGTGAGTGCGGCCTGTTGACATGGTTCGATTTCACTATTGAGGGTTACTCTATTTATTATTATCGTTCACCAACTAGCATATTCGATAAACCTCAATTTTTGCGGTGTATGTGAACATACGAGATTAATCGTGTCTCAATAGAATACACCAGAAGTCCCAAAAGTCGAAAGAGGGGACCCAACAATTGGCAAGGAACACAGAGACCAGCGATGTACTACCGCCGCAGGTACCGACGAATTAAAGTGGACTTTGGAGTGTCAGCCCGTCTTCGGCGAGGAGTACTGTACCGTCGAACGTTTGTTTGGCTTCACGCCTCATTTGTTCGGTATCGAGGTACGGTGTCAAGTGAGTCAACACAAGTGTATCGACGTTCGCTGCTGTCGCAACCTCACCACATTCTGCTGGATTGCTGTGTACTTCTCCCAATCGGTCTAAATACTGTCCGTCGGGGTCGAAGAACTTGTCCCACACCGGCTTGTCTGAAGGGGGCGTATCAACGAGTGGACCGACACAGCAGTCGTGGACGAGGACGTTGGCACCACTAGCGAAGTCCGCGAGTCCATCGACGACTGTCGTATCTCCAGAAAAGACGAACGACTCGCCCGTGTTTTTGTCGTCGAATCGGTATCCGTACGTCTCGATGGAGTGGTCGACTGGAAATGCCGTGATTCGACAGTCCCCGATATGGGTTGAGAAGTCTGGTCCGACTTCATTAGTCTCGATGTCGTTGAGACCGTCCAGAGACCGCCCAAGGGACTCACGGTACTCGAAATCCGTCTCGTATAACCGGTACATCGCTTCGAGGAGTGTCTCCGTCTCTGCGGGCCCGTACAGTTCGAGATCACGCCGCCCAAGCAACCAACTAGAGATCACGAAGTGGAAGAACGATGCATTGTGGTCCATATGTTGGTGAGTGAATAGCAGATGCTCGATTGACTGTGGTTCGATCTCCGTCTCGAGCATCCGTTCGACAGTTCCGGGACCGCAGTCTACGAGAGCGGTTTCCGTGCCGCAATCCACGGCAACTGCAGTACCTGCACGTGTTGGATCTGGAATTGGACTTCCAGACCCAAGGATAGTCACATCCATGATCCATGGTATCTCACATTCATAGATAACTGTTGTGTAGCGATTGTCCCAAGGAGGGTTCGATTCCTTCGAATATCTAACTACGATACCTGAATGCGTAGAATTCGGGGTTTTCACGACGGCGAAGAGAGTTCGAGTTCAATGATATTCTTCGCTCCCGAGACTGCGTCCGGTAAGGTGACTTCGAACCGTTCGCTTTGAAACCGGTGGGCAGGCCCGGAAACACCGATAGAGCCTATCGGTTCCCCTTCGTGTAAGATTGCACAGGCGACGGCGCGTCCCCCTTCGAGGCGCTCACCTCGATTAAACGCGAATCCCCGCTCCCGGATCGATTCGAACTCCTCGAAGAGAGCCGCACGTGACGTAACAGTATTCTCAGTATACGGCGTAAGCCCAGTCTCGTCGATAATCTCTATGACATCCTCGTCTGGAAGCTGTGCGAGTATCGATTTGCCCGCCGCGATTGCGTGGGGTCGACGACGAGAACCGAGGTCGCCGTACGCTTGAATCGCGTCTTCACCGCGGGCGTTACAAATGAAGTACACCCACCCATCTTCTAGCGTTGCAGCCCACGCCGCTTCACCGGTCTCGCGCGCCAAGTCGTCGACGACTGGCTGTGAGATACGCGTCAGCGTCTGTTTGTTTCGGACAGACATCCCTACGTTCAAGAATCGGAGACTGAGGTGGTAGTTTCCATCTTCTTTTACGACATAACCGAGTCTCTGGAGTGCGCCAAGGTGATTGTGGACCGTACTCGCTGCTAAGTCGAGGGATGCTGCGAGTTCTGTGACGCTTGCGTCGTTAAGTTCGTCAATAGACTCGATGATTCTGAAAGCCGTCGTCGTGGTTTTCGACCACCGTTTTGGCATGTTATCTTTGCTCATATTCGGTGATTGATCCAAGCAAATATAAACCTCACCGGAGCGCGTCATGCAGACTTCTCTTCTCACGTATTAAACAGATCCCTGTGGTTTTCGAACATATCGAATGATAGTATTCTCGGTACGGTTGTTCCACTCGATCTCCGGATTTGTATAGTACTACTGGTGGAACTTCTTCGTCAGCAACGACACTTCATTACAACAATAGCGGTGTAATTTGATACGTTGGCATGATATCAAATTCTCCACTTGTTCGGAAGATAGCGGTCTCGTCGAACCGTCTAGAAGTAATTTCCAAAAAGAGGACGTGACGTCGTCCTAATTCCTGCGTAATTCGACTCAATCGAATTTGAGAGAGGTAGAAAAGCGAACGAAGAGTCGGGAGGAGTCGTGTAAAATCAGTCGTTGGGGAGACAGTATATCAATCATGGTCACCACTTGTAGAACTACACCTTCACCATCCATGAATTTCGATATATTCGAAAGCTGGCTGCGCGACAGTTAGTGTCTAGCGTGAACTCGCCCCTCGTTGATACTCATACTCGTTGCCTCGAACTTGCCTGCACTACTCACGAGCGAGGAGACATTTTCATTCCCATTTCTCGTTTCGATATTCCTGAAACGACAGTGATCCACGGGATTTCGACCTTTTGAGAGGCTACACGAACTGTCGCCTTAGCTCACGCGAAACCTGGGCGTTCAGAAAAAGAGTGCGAACACCCCGATTTGTACTGGAACGAGAAATAGCAGTGACACAGCGGCGATAGCACTCGAGATGCGGGTCAATTCGACACTGTCTACAGTTCCCATCCCGAGGATCGCCACGAGAACTGCCGATTGATACGGGAAAAAGTAGGTATTGAGGGCCACAGCCTCCATCACCGCCACTGGAACCAACGGGATTCCGATACTACTCGAAAATGAAGTGAGAATTGGTGTGAGGACACTGGCGACGGCAAGACCCTCCATCACCAGAGTGAGGAGTTGTGAGACGACGACGACGAATACGAGAACGATAGGGAGCGATGCATCGCTCGGCAACTGTGAGAGGAGCGCTTCGGCAGCCAGATCGGTGAACCCAGTCTGCTGGAGACCCGCGGCGATTGCGAATATCGCGCCGAAAAAGAACAGGATCGAGAAATCGGCCTCAGAGATGGCGTCCGAATCGACAACACCAATCTTTGGAGCGAACGCCAAGAGTGCAATCACGAGCGCGCCGAATAACGGATGAAGTCCGTGTAAGAAGTCCGTCATCCAGATGGCTACACCAACGAGGAGGAAGGCGAGCATTCTCAACTGCTGGGATGTCACACCAACGTTCTCAGTTCGTTCGTGAGCGGCGAGGGAACCCTTGTCGCGCGGGTGATAGAGAAGATAGGTGACGGTGATTACCACCAGAACGCGACCGATTCCCATCACAGGACCGGCCCAGAGTAGCCATTCAGTCCATGAGATAGATAGGCCAGTGGTAGATTCGACGAGCCCGGTTACGATGATGTTCGCGAGAGCCCCAGTCAGAACGCCTGATGAACCGTAAAACGTCGCCAACAGTGGGCCGAGAAAGAGCCCAATTTTCGCTCGCCGTTCAGTGAAGAGGTCGCCGAGTGAGAGCAGTATCGGCCCAAGAATGAGAACCCGAACGAGCGCAGAGGGTATCAAGACGGCCAGCGCGAGACTCGCGAGGCAGAAGGCGACGAGTAGGTATCGAAACGCAGCGACGGCATCAGTTGAGGCAGCGGTCGGCATTCGGGTGCGAGCAAGCGTCTCTACTAACCTTGCCAGACCACTCTGACGGGAAGCTTCTCCGACGAGAATTCCAACAGCGACCAGCCACGTCGCCGGCGAACGAAACCCTGTCAATGCTAACCCAGGCGAGAATGCGACTCCGATTAATCCGATACCGAGGAGTGCTGTGAACCACGGCTCAACCGGTGACTTGATCCACAACACGACGCAAAACACTGTGATAGCGAGCATGAGACTCGCATCTCGCGCGAGTGGAACGAACCGAAAGATAGCTGCAGCCACAAGTATCCCACAGAGAGGTGAAACCCATGTAGGGTGGATATTAGGGATGCCAATGGTAGACCAACGTGAGTCACTCGACATTGTAGGTCTGATCTCAAGACCCATGGCAATGATTCTATCGGGGCTCCGTAGCCAGCGTTTGACTCATTCGGCTATCGATTAGAAACCCCCCATAGACTTATTGCAAAACTGTACCAAAGGCTCGGTATGGCACAACAAGAGCCAGAGGAACTCTTAGAGCTGAGTTCCGGTACCCGAGGTATCCTCGAAGAACACGACCTACGTCCACTGTGGGAAGTCGAAGATGACATGGGCCACGTCTTAGACGACCCCGACTCAGATATCTGGAAGTGGGAGGATATTCAGACCGCCATTGACGCTATCGAGGAAGACGTTCCGATTGCCGACCTCCCACCAGGGTTCCAGCGGCGCGTCGCCGTTCCAATCAACACGGCAAACGCCATCTCGAACACTATCTACGTCGGGATTCAAACGGTCTCGCCGGGCGAGACCGCGCCTTCGCACCGACACGGGGCGAACGCGCTTCGGTTCACGATCGACGGGCACGAGGAGATGAAGACGGTGGTCGCGGGCGAGGAGTTCCCGATGAAGGACAACGACCTCATCACGACGCCGCAGTGGGAGTGGCACGACCACGTGAACGACGGCGACAAGACGGCAGCGTGGCTCGACGTCCTCGACCTCCCGCTCGTGCTCGATTCGCTCAACGCGAAAAATACCTTCGAGTATCACGAACTGGACCGTCAGCCGGTCACGAAGACGCCGGGATACTGGGAGTCACAGTACGGGCGTGCCCGTGACTACGACGAGACGAAGCGAGACGGCATTCCTGGTCCATTTGAGGGGAAGTGCGAGGCGACGCCGCCCTACCGGTTCGGGTGGAACGACACCCTAGAAGCGCTCCGTCAGCGCGCCGACAACGATACCCCAGACCCGCACGACGGCTACAGTCTCTCGTACGTCAACCCAGCGTCGGGGAAGCCGCCGCTGTTTCCAACGATGTCGTTCCGCGCGCAGTTGCTTCAAGAGGAGACTGACCCACACTTCCACAACGCGACTGAGGTATACTTCGTCATCGAGGGTGAAGGCGCGACGCATGTCGGCGACGAGGCACTGGAGTGGAGTCAGTGGGACGTGTTCGTCGTCGCACCGGACGAGATTCATCACCATGATCCGGATGGTGAGGCCATCCTCCTCGGGATGACCGACCGTCCCGTGTTCGAGGCGTTCAACCTCTACGCCGAGGCGGCACCACAGTAATCGCGGCTGTCGGCGAGCGTTCAAGCACTACGGACGACAGCTGTTACTGCCAAGAGGTATTTCATACGCTGTTTTACTGCAGGTGGTAGGCTTATGTACTCGGCGCCACGACAACGTGTATGGCGGAGTTCGAAAATCCATACGCACAGGCAAATCCATTTGTCAGAGCGCACTTTGACTGCTTGAACTGTGGCGGAAAACTGTGGGAGTACGCCATTCAAGACCGGATGGTATGTGAGGACTGCCGCGAATTGTTCGACTCCTCGGAGATATTCGACAAATCAATTGGCCATGAGTAACCGTCTAGACCAACGCAGCACGTCTGCTGATCACACCGACGAACGACCGAACTACGATCACACGTCGAACGACGTCAAGCGGCCGGCGCTCGTCTCCGACCTTCGAGAGCGAGTTGACGGCGACGTTCGGTTCGATACGTACACGCGGCAGTTGTACGCAACCGACGCGAGTGCGTACGAAGAGACGCCAATCGGCGTCGTATTCCCGACATCGACCGAGGATACCGCTGCCGTCGTCTCTTACTGCTCCGAACGGGGAATCCCAGTCCTCCCCCGGGGTGCTGGAACGAGTCTGGCCGGACAGGCGGTCAACGAGGCCGTCGTCCTCGACTTCACCCGGTACATGGACACCATCGTGTCTGTCGATGCGGATGCACGGTACGCTCAGGTGCAATCCGGCGTCGTCCTCGCGGAACTCAACGAGGCGCTGTCCCCGCACGAACTGAAGTTCGCACCCGACCCCGCGGCCGGCGACAGGAGCGTCATCGGCGGTGCCATCGGCAACAACTCAACCGGCGCGCACTCGCTCAAATACGGGAAGACCGACGCGTACGTCGAGGAGTGTGAGGTTGTCTTGGCCGACGGGGCGGTCGCAACGCTCGGCGAGACGGACCTCGATAAACTCCGAGAGCGCGCCGACAGCGACGGCACGCTTCTCCAACGCGTGTACGCCGAAGTCGTTCGCATCGTCGACGACGAAGCCGATGAGGTCAGAGCGCGGTTCCCCGAGTTGAAACGCAACGTCTCCGGTACAACCTCGACGTTCTCGTGGAAGAAGCCGAGACGGGGACAGTCAACCTCGCGCGGCTCATGGCGGGGAGCGAAGGGACATTAGCGGTCGTCACCGAAGCCAAGGTCGCCTTAGAGCCGGTCCCCGAGACGAAGGCGGTCTCGCTGCTGTTCTACGAGAGCGTGCTCGACGCCGTGACCGACGTGCAGCACGTCCTCGAACACGACCCCGCGGCCGTCGAACTCATCGACGACGTCCTTATCGGGTTGGCGCGGGAAACCGCCGATTTCGAGGAGATTGCCGCGCTCGTCCCGGACGACGCACAGGCGGGACTACTCGTGGAGTTTTATGCCGACGACGACGGTCACGGACGGTCGCTGACTTCGGGGCTCCTCGCTGACCGCGTTTCCGAGGGAGAAGGGGACGTAGAGCCACCGAAGGACCACCCAGACACCGTACAGACGTTCTCATTCGCCGGGGTGGAAGCGCACAGTGAGGTTGACAGAGAGCAGTTCTGGAAGCTTCGGAAAGCCGGTCTCCCCATCCTGCTCTCTCGGACATCCGATGAGAAACACATTAGTTTCATCGAGGATTGTGCGATTCCACCGGAGCACCTCCCCGAGTTCGTTGAACGCTTCCAAACACTGCTCGAAGCCAAGAGCCGCGACGTCGACGCAGCGTTTTACGCGCACGCCGGTCCGGGCGTCTTGCACGTCCGCCCGCTCGTGAACACGAAAGCCGCGGCGGACCGACGGGACATGGTCGAGATTGCCGACGCTGTGACCGACTTCGTGGTCGAACTCGGCGGGAGCGTCTCCGGCGAACACGGCGACGGTCGCGCGCGGACTCAATGGAACCGCAAACTGTACGGTGACGCGCTCTGGAACGCCTTCCGTGACCTGAAGACCGCGTTCGACCCCGACTGGTTGCTCAACCCTGGCAACGTCTGTGGCGACCACGATATGACCGAGCACCTCCGGTACGACGGCGAGTACTCCTACAACACCGGATTCGAACCATCGCTCAACTGGGAGAACGAAAACGGCATGCAGGGGATGGTAGAACTTTGCCACGGCTGTGGTGGGTGTCGTGGGGACCAAGACACGTCCGGGGGCGTGATGTGTCCGACGTACCGCGCTGCCGGTGAAGAGATTACGACGACGCGGGGGCGCGCGAATCTCCTTCGGCAAGCGATGAGTGGGGACCTGCCGGACGACCCGACTGACGACGAGTTCGCCGAGGAGGTGCTTGACCTCTGTATCGGCTGTAAGGGGTGTGCCCGCGACTGTCCGAGCGAAGTCGACATGGCGAAACTGAAAACCGAAGTCATGCATGCGCGTCACCAAGAACACGGGTCGAGCCTCCGTGACAAGCTCTTCGCGAACTTCGACGCATTGGCTCCCCTCGGAAGCGCGCTCGCCCCGATTTCGAACCTCGCGCAGTCGATTCCGGGAGCGAGAACGATTGCGGAGAAGACGCTCGGAATCGCACGCGAGCAGGCGCTTCCGGAGTTCCAGCGTGAGACGGTACGTGATTGGTTCGAGAGCCGCGGCGGTGCGCACGTCGCCGAGAGCAACGCCGAGCGGAAGGCGGTTTTCTTCGTGGACAGTTACACCAACTACAGTCACACGGAGGTCGGAAAAGCGACGGTTCGTGTCCTTGAGGCCGCCGGTGTCTACGTTCGGTTAGCTGAGCGCACCGATAGCGGTCGCCCGGCGCTCTCGAAGGGGTTCGTCGAAAAGTCACGTGACGCGGTCGAAAGCAACGTCGCGGAACTCGCACCGTACGTCAGAGACGGCTGGGACGTCGTCCTCGCCGAGCCGTCCGACGCGGTGATGTTCCAGTCTGACGCGCTCGACTTATGCGACGGCCCCGCTGTCGAATCCCTCGCAGCGAACGCCTACGGAGTTTGCGAATACCTCGACTCCTTCCGGCTCGGCGAGAACGTCGACTGGGAGCCGACGACTGAGTCGGTCGCCTACCACGGTCACTGCCACCAGAAGGCGGTGAAGAAAGATCACCACGCCGTCGGTGTCCTCCGCCGCGCTGGCTACGAGGTCGACCCGTTGGATTCGGGCTGTTGCGGAATGGCTGGGAGCTTCGGCTACGAGTCCGAGCATTACTCACTCAGCAAATCGATCGGTGAGATCCTGTTTGAGCAGATCGAGGCGAGTGAGGCGACTGCCGTCACGGCCCCAGGAACATCCTGCCGAACGCAACTCAGCGACGACCGTATCGAAGCAGTCACCACCGACAGCTCGTTGTCTGGAACTGAACTCGACCGCGAAGAGCCGCCGACCCCGGTTGAACTACTCGACTACTGTCTCCCCAACTAACACACATATGCACGTGGGGGATTCATACAGACCCGCTACTCGACGTTGACTCGTCGAGATCTGCTCTTCGCAGATTTTCTCCAACAGCATGTTTTATAACCATCCTGAGTGAATAGGATACTATGCGATTCGTCAGATTCGACCAGGGACACCTGGGACTGTTGACTAACGACGGCATCGTCGACCTTACCGACCGCCTCGGACTCGGTACCACTGACCCACTCGTCGAGTACATCAATGGTGACTACGATACCAGCGAATACGTCGATGCTGAACCGGACTACGATAGAAGCGAAGTCGAGATCAAGTCGCCAGTAAAGCGCCCCGGTAAGGTTATCGCGGCACCCCTGAACTACGAGAACCACATCGAGGAAGCCATCGCGGATAAGGACATCACCACAGACGAGTGGTTCTCGATCGAGGACAAGGGGTACTTCCTAAAAGCGCCGTCGAGCGTCGTCGGGCCGGACCACGGCATCGAACTGCCGTTCGACGACCGTCGAGTCGACCACGAAATCGAACTCGCGTTCGTGATGGGCGAAGACACCAAGGACGTCGATTCCGACGAGGCCTGGAACAATATCTTCGGGTACACCATCCTACTCGACATCTCGGTCCGCGGCGATCAGGACCGGTCGAACCGGAAGTCCTACGACACGTTCACCGTCGTCGGCCCGAGCGTCGTCACCCCGGACGAAATCGACGACCCGCAGAATCTGGATATGCAGCTCGACCTCAACGGGGAGACACGTCAAGACGCGAATACCAGCGATATGGTCTACACCTGTGCGGACATCGTCCAGTACGCGAGTATCGGCGCGACGCTCGAAGCCGGCGACATCGTCACGACGGGAACGCCAGAAGGCGTGAGCGAACTCAACGACGGCGATACCGTCGAGGCCGAAATCGAGAGCGTCGGATCGATGACCGTCGACGTCACGCAACGGGACCTATCTTTCGCCGACGTGAACGTCCAGAAAGGCGGCCAGTAACGTCGCAGTACGTAGCGCCACTTTCCTTTTTGCGTCAGACGCAGCGTCGTGAGACATAGCGAAGCGTATCCGAAAGCACGAATCCGGGCCAATACCGATACGCGTACTCACCGCCTTTAGGGGTGATGTGAGCCTCAAGACGTTCTCGGGTTTCGAGAGCCGGTACAAAGAACTATGTTACAAGCTGCCATTCGTACGGTCGTGCGAGTGGCGTAAGGCGATCGCGAGCCAATTGCTTGAGCTACCCGACAGCGAAACCATGACAACGATTCTACTTGCAGTCGATACGGATGTTGAACGAGCCAAAAAACAAGCCAAAACCATAACCAGTCTCCCGCTACAGAACGAAGACACTCACATCTCCGTGTTGCATGTCTTCCGTACGGACGACGACAGAGCCGACGCGAAGAATCTTAAGTCGGTCAAGGCGGCACTCGATGACCTCGAAGCGGCAGGGTTTGCGGTCGAAGTCGAACAGTTGAGCGGGGATGCGGTTCAAAGCATCCTCGAGATGTCAGAGCGTATCGACGCCGACATCATCAGTCTCGCCGGTCGGAAGCGATCACCCGCGGGGAAAGCACTCTTCGGGAGCGTGTCTCAGGAGGTTCTCCTGAAGTCGGAGCGACCGGTCCTAATCGAAACGACCGATTGAAACGGGAAAAACCTCAGTACGATTTTTCACCGCGATTCGAACGCGCCAACTATCAAGCGCCGGCCGGGGCTATATCAGGCCAAGCGTGTCCGCCGCATGCGTCAGCGCCGCGGCAATCGGAATGAGGAGCGCGGTACGCATGACCAAGAGGAGAAAGAGGTCGCGGAACCGCATCGGCACGTCGTCGAACATATCGACCATCATCGGTGCCGGTGCAGAAAAGAAGATGGCCTGCGCACTCGTGACGATCAAGACGAACACCTGCGTGACTAAGTCCGCTTGGACGACGAACGTGCTGCCGATGAAGAACTCCGCTCCGCCCAGGATGATACCGATAGTGGCCAGTTTCGGATCCGGAATCCCAAACAGAGACAGCAGCGGAACAAACGGTTCGGCAATGTATTCGAACGCCGGCGTGTACGCCTCAAGCAGGAGAACAATCATCGACATCGTCAACACGGAACCGACGACCGTACCGGCAAGCTTCAGACCATCGATGAAGCCAGTAAACGACGCGCGGGGTATCGAGTCACCGTTCGCCGCCGTCGAGACGCCCTCGTTGAACGCGAACCGTAGATACTCACCAACAGTTCCAGTAAACCGAGGCTCAGGGTCGGGCTCTGCAATGTACTCATTCGGCACCATCGAGAGAGGTGGAATCCGGACGAGGATGGCCGCGACGGCGAGGGTCGCGATGGTGTAGAGAAGCACGATGACCGGGAAAATGTGAAGCAGGCCGAGAATGGCCGCAACCGCACCGACGGTCCCTAAGTTCGCCGTTGCAAAGCAGGTACAGATGACGAACACCTCACGCTTGTTGTATCCGCCCCGGTCGAAGACGTTCCGAGTGAGGTAGTAGCCAATACTGAACGATCCGAGCCACGATGCTGCGCTATCGAGTGCTGACTGCCCTGGGAGTTTGAATGCCGGCCGCATGACCGGTTGTGCCAGCGTACCAATGAACTGGAGTCCTCCGAGTTCCGCGAGTAGATTGACGAAGACGGCGCCGATCGGTATTACGAGCGCGACCGTGATGACGAGTGCGCCCCAGGCGATGTTGACAATGGGGTCCGCAAGCATCCACGCCGGCCCGATGTCGAACAGAATCGCGAACGCGAAGAAGACCGCCGCGAGTCTGAACAGTACGAACACCGACGCTGTACGCCAGTACTCCAACTCGAGTCGATCGACCGTTTGTTGGCTAAATGTCGGCGTGCCACGATAGTGAACGTTGGCGACAGTCGTCAACACACCCCCCACGATGATGATGCCGAGTGCGAACAGTTCGACGGCGGCTATCGATGCGTTCTGGATGAGCGTCAAGATGACGTCGAGTGGAATCGTCGTCTGACCGTTCCACTGTATGGGAAACAGGAAGACGAATCCCCCAGTCAGAAACGCGACGATGAACCGAACTATCGGTCTCCATCCATTTCGACCGAAGTCTACATCGGAAATCGACTTTTCCTCGGCTCTCACCGATGCGTCGGATACGTGGTCTTCGCTCTCCCATGCTTGGCTACCGAGCATAACTCGTCAGAGTTCATCATCAGGTATAAAACTACCTGAGAAAATAATTATAACCTATTTCAATAGCAGTCTTGTTCCAGCGACGAATCGGCTCCGTAGGTTCGCGACTCTCCGACGGTATCGTGTTCCCAGTCATTGATTCGCCTCACTAGCCGTCCTCCAGCCACAGCCTTTCTCTCTCACCGACCCCCCGTCGCAGGGAGCGACTCACCCGAACTGCCCGACTTGTGACTGAAAATATTGGTTAATATACATAACTTATTTATGCGGTAGTATCACAGTTGTTTATCATGGGCTCGCCAATTAGCCGAATAGATGCTCAAGCAGAGGTACCCGATCAAGCGTTCGACGATCGAGTCATCGATCTCGACTTCCATGTCAATCCACTGGAGGACGAGTTGTTGTCGTACGTGGAAGACGACGTCGTCAGGGACAAGCTGACGACTGAGTTCGGTCCGACACCGATTATGGGCAAGTGGGACGCCGCCTACGGTATCAAAGAGGGCAATGAGGGACTGTTCACGCAGGGACGTGCGGAGTATGCCGAAGACGTCCACGAGGCCTGCGAGAAATTCGCCATCGATGATCCCATCGTCAACGCCGGGATCAACAATCTCCCGCTTCAGCACCATCCCATCCTGAAGAACGGAATCGTGCAGGCGGGCAACGATTACATGCTCGACAACTTCGCGGACGAGGGTGTCTACACCTCGATGCTCGTCCCGAAGTGGGACACCGAATACGCGGTTGAAGAAATCGAGCGCGTCGCATCGGAAGACAATATCGTTGCCGCGTACTCGTGGTTCGACCCCAAGACGCCGTGGGGAAGCGAACAGTTCGAGCCGGTGTTCGAAGCACTCGTCGAACACGACCTTCCACTCCTCCTGCACGGGTCGCTCGCGTACTGGCCACAGCACTCCTACGTCGGTGACGAGATGCTGACGTGGACCGAGGTACTCGGGTTCGATTGGCCCGTCCACACGATGGTAAACATCGTGAATATGATTATGCGAGGTGTGTTCGACCGGTATCCCGATCTCAACGTCGTCTTTCAGGAGGGCGGCCACTGGTGGCTCCCGTTCCTGCGCTACCGAATGGACGAATTCTACGAAATGCACCCCGACGACATCAGAATCACCCCCCGGAAGCACGAAGATGGCGAGGAGTACCTTGACCGACGTCCGAGCGAATACCTCCGCGACAACATCTACGTGACGACCCAACCGCTCGCACTTCCGCGAGGGTCCGGACAAGCGAGGAATCTACTCGAGCTGAGTATGGCGGAGGACACGTTCATCTACTCGAGCGACTGGCCGCACCAGACGCTCGACCCGCCGACGTGGTTCTACACGTCCCGCGCATTCGACGAGGACCTTCGCGACGCGGTCTTACACAAGAACGCCGAAGATATACTCGGTATCTAACCAGCTATGAGCGCAGATTCACAGATCAAAGACGACTACACCAAGGTCGCATCGGTCGAAGACATCCCCCGTGGCCGAGGGATTGCGGTGAACGCTAACGGAATCGAAATCGCGATCTTCAACGTCAAGGGCGAATTTCACGCCCTGTCGAACCGCTGTCCACACCAAAACGCACCGCTGTACAAGGCGGGTGAGGAGAAGATTAACGCGGAGCACACGTGGACGAAGTCCCGCGGCGGGGTCAACGAAGAGGAGCTCAGCGTGAGTTGTCCGTGGCATCTCTGGGAACTGGATATCGAGTCCGGTGAGCATGAGGTGTCAGGGAAGTGTATCGGCACGTTTGACGCCGAGGCCGTCGACGGCGACGTTTACGTCCGAATCTGACTCGAGAAGACCGGTTATCCACCCGAGGTCACCTCATTTTGTGGCCCTATTGGTTGTAGAGTTTGAGTTAGGTAGAACTGTCTTAGCTGAATTTGAAATATCCGAGCCGGTCCTGATACCCAACGACGAGAGTTAACGCAAAGTAATCGCTGAGTCGCTAGAATCCCCTACAGTATGTTGATTCCACATTTCGGTATATTCGAAATTGCACGCCTTCGGATGGTACTCTATTACAGACATAGTGTCGTGATTCTATGGATTGAACTACGAACTATTTCAGATAAGGTACGCCGTACTCTGCGTCAGACGCCAGACGGTTGAACAAGCCTTATACGTGAAATCATCATTAGGTATACTATGACAAACACTGACTCACCGAAGCGGCCTATCAAAACAGCAGTTCGAGTGTTTGAGTTAGTCCAGATCGTCCAAGACCTAGAATCTGCGACGTTTACCGAAATCTCCGAACATGTCGACATGGCTGAAAGTACGCTGCACGACTACCTGACGACGCTCACCCACCTCGGCTACTTTGTGAACGAAGGACGGCAGTACAGTCTCTCACTCCGATTTCTGGATCACGGTATTGCCGCACGTGATACATTTTCGATATGCTCGAAGTCGAGGGATACTCTCAAGCAATTGGCCGAAGAAAGTGGTGCTGCAGTTTGGTTGACAGTTGAACAGGGTGGAAAAGTAGTCTACTTAGCACAGGAGTTAGGAGAAAATTCGATTGAGACCCACGAAAGATTGGGTAAACACGAGTTCATGAATTGTTTAGCGTCCGGAAAGGTGATGCTTGCGTTCTCCTCGGACGAACACATTTCGAATGTCGTTGAGACCCACGGTCTCCCACAGCAGACTCCAGAGTCAATCACATCGAGAGATGAACTACAGAAAGAACTTGCCGAGATCCGTGAGCAAGGGTACGCCGTCAACCACAATGAGACCGCACAGGGAGTTTCAGCAGTCGCTGCACCTATCGTGGTCGAGGACGATATTCGAGGCGCAATCGCCATTGCAGCGCCCCATGCACGCATCGAAAACGATGAATACCGTCAGCAGCTCGTTGAACTTGTCACAGCAGGGTCAAATGAAATCGAACTCCGATTAGCGTACGAGTAGGCTATTCGAGACCGTTTGCAACACCATATGAGAACCGAACAGTACAACCTTGCTTATTAAAGCCTCGCGAGTGTACAGCTACTTCAAAGGATGACTATATCCTGTAGACTAACTACTCAATACGACGGTGGGAGAGATAGATTATGACAGGAACCAAAGAACCAACAGCTCACCAAGAAGCACTTGATTCCACGCAAGGGTGGCTAATTGTCGGACTTGGTATCTGCGTCCTCACGATGATCTGGGGGACTATATTTACCTTCACCGTCTATGCAGATCGCCTTGCAACAATCTTCGACCTTACTCAGTTACAAGTGTCATCGATTTTTTCGATCACAACTGCAGTCTTTCTCATGGTTGGTGGGCTATTTGGCGTGTTCGCCGCCAGGTTCTCTCTTCGACCGGTCCTCGTGATAGTTGGTGTCGGCCTCATAGCTGCTATCGTACTGCTTCAAATTGTCAACTCATACCCTGGTGTTGTTGTAGTATTTTCACTTCTTGGCATCACAGGGGGGACCGCGTTTACTATTACAGTTTCACTCACGCCTCAATGGTTTAATTCTCATCAAGGACTTGCAACGAGTCTCACAATGACGGGGATCGGTCTTGGCCCATTAGTGCTGCCGTTTGTGTGGATCTGGTTATTCAATCAGGTTGGTCTCCGACTTTCCTTTGCGGTTGTTATCGGTGCGACCACTATTCTTGTATTCGTATCGAGTCACCTCTACCGTCGGCCACCGAAGAACTTGCAGAACCCAACCGCAGTTGATATCACATGGCTTGGTAAAAGAGTCAAGAACATACGATTTCTCAGTACAGCGATCGGTTTTGCACTTACTTTTAGCTGGTATTACGTCCTCTCTGCCCATCTCGTTAGGATTCTCACAGCGAGCGGTATAAATACTAAGACTGCCGCTGCTGGGTTCAGTATCATCGGTGGTGTCAGCATCGTCACTCGGATTAGTGGTGGACTTATCGGAGATCGGGTGGGTCAGCGTGAAACCTTTAGCGTAAGTGTCTTCCTCGCCAGTCTCTGTGCGTTCGTGTTTCCATTTGTTCACTCAAATTACCACATCTACATCGTTCTCTTTGGGTTTGGAGTCGCCCTTGGGCCTCTTGCTTCTCTTTGGTCGCCGATTATCCTCACTTGCTTTGGCTCTGAGAATGCAGTTGCGACAGTTGGCCTGATCAATATTGCATTAGCTGGCTCTGCGTTCCTTGCACCACTCGCTATAAACGAACTCCATCACGTGGCCGGCGGAAGGACACTTCCATTCATGACGCTAAGTGCCATCGTCATTCTTGGGGCAATCCTCTTCTACTGGGGGACGAGCCCAACAAGCGTAGACTTGGTTTAAACACCTACGCCTACCGCTATTAATTCTTCATCGTATCTGCAGCGCATTTATACATACACAGAACATAGTTTGAAGGATTATTTTGATGCGTACTTTCCTTGTAGCGCTAAATTAGCTGCGACAGATACTAGATACAAAGGGTGAGTGATGGTCTGCTTAGTTAATTTGTGTTACTCACACTTTTCAATAGCCGCCTTCTGACAGCGACTGGGGCCCTGTAGGTCTTCTGAATAGAGAGCGTATCAACTCCCAGCCAAGTTTCAATCAGCTTAGACACCCTCCAGCACTGCTGAGTTACACTCCTTGCTCCCACATCCAAACGTCAACCATCCGCTACCACCTCCGACAAAATCAATATAGCGGTATACGATTTATTACTGATTTACACGCTCAGGCTGCTAACTTACTAATTGGCGCTGTGTATCTGCCACTCCCGCATAAGCCGAAGTATTAACTTACTGTGAGAAAGTCAGAGAGTAATGAAAATCACTGATTCAAAACTACCCCAACACAGAGCGAGAGGGTTTCTCCCCGGTGAGCAGGCGTGAATCAGCAGTCTGACTCCCAGGGTTTGGAGGCCGAAGACACGGCTTCAGATCACGAACCGAGAGAGAAGCGCTACAACTGGTCGCGTATGGACCTCGACGAGCTCATCGACGTCTACTGGCAAGACATCGCACCGAAGCGATATCGCGGCGGGTTCGACGAGGACCGAGACGTTCCAACCTACGAGTGGCTCACCGAACACGGGTACAGTGGTATCGCATACGCGCTACGCGAACACCACGACCTCACACCGAAGCAGTTCTTCGTCGACGTCGTCGGTCTCGAAGACACAGAGTCTGAAGAGTGGGATTGGAACGTCGACCACGACGCTACCGTGAACGCACTCGAAGCGTACCTCACGTCGATAGAGACTCGTGGTGGGCGAGCAAAGAGTACCGTCGAGACCCACCGGACGAGGTTGGCGAAGTGGGTTCGGACCTATCGAGAACTGCACGGGAGTGCTGCCTTGCTCGAACCACTCTCTGAACTCGACCAACAACCACGGGAGATAGAACGCTGTCTCGCCGTCCTCGACGTGTTCGACGAGGAGCTATCGACTGACCGGTCGAAGCTCGAGTATCTCCACGTCGCGAGGGCGTGGTACGCCTTCGTAAAGCGCCGGAAGTACGCGAAGTACAATCCGCTTTCAGAGGCCGGCGAAGAGTTCGGCTGGGAAGCTAGCGAACCGGACCCACAGGCGTTGTCGGCGTCGCAAGTCCGTCGAATCTACAGTGAGGTTGATTCACCCGAAGCGGAGTTGCTTGTCGTTGCGCTTGCTGGGTGGGGGTTACGACCTTCAGAGGTCGCCGCGTTGCACGTCGATCAGGTGGTCTTGGATGCTGAAGACCCGCATCTGTCGTTCGGTGATGGTGAGCGGAAGAACGGCCCTGGGGAAGTGACGTTACTGTATGGCGTGGACGTCGTCGCTGATCGGATCGATGTGCTTTCTGACCGTGAGACGTGGAACGGGTATCTGTTCCCCTCTCGGTCGTCATCAACGGGACATGTGTCGGTGAGTACGGTTCGTCGTCGATTCAAGCAGCTTGCTGATCGTGCTGGTGTGGTTGTTGATGGGGATACGCCCACGCCCAAGATGGGACGGCGATTCTGGTACTCGGCGTATCAGGAAGCAGTAGGTGAGGTTCTTGAGGGATTGGAGGGGGTTGCTGAAGACCAGGGCGAGTTCGTCGACGGAG
>NZ_JPES01000070.1:0-22341 GCF_000730175.1 Haloferax sp. ATB1
TGCAGACAGCACGAATCGGGGCTGTGGCCAAGCCCGGCATGGCGACTGACTCCAGAGGCTTGGCGCCCGGGACGACACTCCAGCTGATATACTGAGCGGCCGACTGATCATCGGCCGTGTTGACGACCCTCTGGAGTTCCGAGGTGCCCACCGGAGATATCAGTCGATCGGGGGTTCAAATCCCTCCGGCCCCACTCTAAACTTAATTCTAACGCAGGGTTTTAACAAGGAGCAGCGGCGCTGTAATCGACCTGTGACGCGGGGGTGGCTCCCCGTGAGTGACTCTCCAAAACAGGAGAGTCACGGCGTCAGCGACGGGGACGGCGACCTCTGGTACGACGCCGAAGTCGACGAGTCGGAGCTTGCGAAGAAACGGGCTCACGAGTTCTCAGCGAAGCCGACTGAGCACGGCCGGAAGGTCGCGTTCAGCAGGCTCCCAGTCGAAGCGACTCGGTCCGGTGGTCGATACAAGAACTACTGGACGGACCCTGAACCTCCCTACGAAGCGAAGACTGACGTTCAAGATAGTCCCTCGCGCGACCCACCTTCACCAGAGAACGCGTGGCGACTCGTCGAGTACCGCTGTGGGCCCTGCCACAAGTGGTGCCTCGTCGATCACGGAGAGCGCGCCGCGAAACTGCGTCAATGCCGTGACTGCGCGCGGGTCCCTGCTGCGGAGGATGAAATCAAGGACCACCGAGTCACATCCTTGTTGTGGGCGCATTTGGCCGCCCGGGATTCCACCGCAAGGTCCGGAGAGGCGACGACCGTCTTGCCCGCGCCGAGCGCCCCGAGGCGCGGGAGGGAGGAGCCCGCCGGAAGCGAGGGCTCGCCCCTCGACCCGGAAGCCGGGCCGCACCGAGGGGTCCCCGACCCCGAGGGACGTGAAAAGCCCCAGCGGCGTCTGAGCGATTACGAAGTCGCGGACGACGGGGAGCGTGAGTAGCGATGGCGACCAGCCCACCGGAGGAGTTGAAGGGACTCAACCGGGGGCTGAGCCTTGGCCCTCCAAGGAGACTAACTCTGTAGAGGCTCAACGCGAGCGTTCACGGGACTCTAGCGAACCCGACGAACTCGTACACGAACGAGTTCTAGAGTTCGCGCAGAAGTACCCGGAACTGGCCGAGACGCCCCTGTGCGAAACACACGGGCGCAAGCTGAGACGCATCGTTACGGAAGCGGACTGCGAGACCAGTGGGTCGAACCAGAACAGCCTACGGAAAACGCGTTCCAAGTGACGGAGCTAGCGAAGCGTGAAGCCTCGACGTGGGCGGACGCGCTGAGTGCCTTCCTCACCGCGCACGCACGGTACGACGGACTCCGCGCCCGGTTCGCCAACGAACAGGGCGACGAGTTCGAGATACCGCTGGTAGATGCGTGGGGAGAAGAGTACTCGAAGAAACAGTACGCACGGGCGATGGCGCTCCAGCGGCAGATGGCCGGCGGCGACCGACCGAGTGGCGGTGAATCAATCGCGGCGTGGGACTCGCCCGCGACCGCGATGCTCACCCTCACCGCGTCGTCGGTTCCTGATGGGACTCGGGTACCGCCGGTAGAACATGCTGACGCCGTACACGACTCGTTCTCGTACGACGGCGTACGCGACACACTCCGCAACACGATGGAGTATCATCTCGGGCTCGACGCCGACCAGTGGGGCTACTGGCTACAGGCAGAGCCGCACGGAATGGGCGGCGACGGGAGCGGGATGAACGCGTGCTACACGCATCTCCACGTGGGCGTGTACTTCGATACGGAACCGCTGGGACTCGACGACGACCTGCACAGCGTCGGCTCCGAGTTCGAGCGGGTCATCGACAAACACGTCGAAGTGTGCGAGTACGCCGGTCGGTCGGCACACGACTACGATACGATAACCGACTACGTAGAGGAGTCGAACGGCTGTATCTCCCTGAACGCAAGCGTGGAGACATGGGTCGTACCTCGCGGCGTACATGGGAGGATACACCGAGGAACTCCTCGACAAGCCAATCGAGTACCTCGCGTGGGGCTCGATTTACTGGTCGGCGGCGCGCCGTCGAACCTCACGCTCGAAGGTGCTCACCGAAGCGATTGCCGCGGACGCCTGCGAACAACGGGCTGAGTCCGACGAGTCGAACCAGACCGATGCGCACGGCGACGCGGTCGTGTGGGACGACGGCCGTGGACCTGATGTCGTCTGCGAGTGCTGTGGTTCTGGATGGGCGATAGACCAGTCGCGGCTCGACGCGCCCGTCTCCGACGACGACCTGAGCGACGCCCTCGACGCCGAAGGAGAGTCGGACGAGACTGAGCGCGAGCTGACGCTGGCCGAACGCTGGCCGACCGCGACCGCGGCGGCGAGCGTCGGGGAGTCGACCACGAAGACTCGAATACGGAACCGCGTAGAAGAAGAACTGAAACACTGTGACGAGATGCCTTCCGTGGCGTCGATGCTCGGTCGGAACATGATCGACCCGAAGTACGCCGAGTTCGTCGAATCGGTGATGCGAGGGGAGGACAACTCCGAACCGGAATCGTTCCGCCGCGCCTCGCTCGATTCCGAGTGGCACCTGGAAGCCATCGTCGACCGCGATGGCGAGGAGCACGCGCCGAACGGCGGCGGCGTCGATATGGCTCCGTTGAAGCTCCCGGTACAGCGCATCCTCGACGAGACGAGACTACAGCACAGTCTCGGACGCGGAGAGATGTGGCGGTGCTCGAAGTGTAACTTCGGGACGTACAGCAAGCGTGCGATGGCTCGTGATCTTGTTAATCACGGGATAGACAATCCGAAGCATGCAGAGCATGCGCTCCGTGTAGAGGACTATTACGAGCATAATCGAGAATGTATGCAATACCCAGCAGATAGATTGAATTGTGAGTAATTCATGTTCATCGGCGACGCTCTGAGCTATTAATCAAATGACTGTATTCCCTGAACCAGTAATGACATATTGTTGTAGTATCATATCTATGCTGTCATGAGTGAATGTAAACTCTGTCTCAACGAGCGAGAGTTACAAGATAGTCATGTGATTCCACGTTTTGTCTTTAAATGGTTGAAAAAAACTGGCCCGAACACCGTTTCTGCGAAAGGCTGTAGATCCAAATACCAGAATTCAGGACTATCATGAAAAGATGCTCTGCCGAGAGTGTGAGCAAATTTTCTCAGAGTGGGAGACGAAGTTTGCGTCTCATATATTTTATCCACATGTTCGAAACCAGAGAGATGAGTTTGAGTACGAAGATTGGCTACACCGGTTTGTTCTCTCTGTTTCTTGGAGGCTGCTTGTCTCAGAAATGGCGGTATGGGACGAGTTTGAACGTTCAAAAGCCGATGTTGTTGAAGAAAGGGTCGAAACATGGAGGAAAATTTTAATTGGAGAAAAACCACTCGCTGAGGACCCATCGACTCATCACATATCATTCTTCGATAAGATTGATCTGATCAAATCCGATCCTAGTGGACCGGATAATTTAGAGATTTACCTAACAGAGGAATTTAGACGGAACAAGCATTACTGGTGATAATGAGGTCCACGTATATTTTAAATTCCCCAAAATATTGTTCTTTTCAACAATCGAACCCGTGAACCCAGATGGGTTTTCAGGAACGGAAATTAAGTCTCAAGGAGTTATTGAACAGCCCCAAAAGCTGGGTTCAAAGTGGGGTAGCTTCATATTTGGAAGAGCTGAGAAAGCCAGCCAGTCTTCTATGTCTGATCACGAGAGTCAGAAAGTTGAAGAACGGGTGAAAAAGAATCCGGAGAAGTTCTACGAATCCGAATTTTTTGATGCATGGGTTGCAGAAATGAGGCGAAAGTGGGCCGAACACGACCTCTTAGAGTACCTTGATGAAGACGTGTGCCCGGTCTGCTTTACTAACCATAGAATAATTGGGCTCTGTAGTTTCGGTACACGGCGGTTGATTTCACGGGTATCGAACGCTCCGGCGGAGGTTGTAGACGGTAGCTTTGAGCAGCATTTCACGGAACTCCAGCCACCAGCTTCGCGCACGCACGGCTGCGCCGAGCGTGCGCTTGATGCTTGAGAAGACGGTTTCTGACATCGAGCGACGGTTGTACCGTTCACGATCCATGCGGGCGTTGTGGGCGTGATCGAGTGGATTCATGATCCTGTGCTTGATCAGCGGTCTGATGCCGTTTTCGCGGAGTTCGTCGCGGAAGGCTTTTGCGTCGTATCCTCGGTCGGCAGCGAGGCTCCGCAGGTCGCCCGCGTTTCGGCGGGCGACCTGCGGGCCGATCTTCGCATCGTGTTTCTTGCTCGTGGTGGAGTGGATGTCGGTGATGTACAGCGTTTCGACATCCACGAGTGCAGTAACTTTCAGCGCCCGGACGCGGTAGTGTGTGCGGTTGGCGTAGTGGCGGCTGGGCTGGTCACGGTCGAAGCCAGTCGAATCGATGGCAGCGTGGCCAGTGCGTTTCTCGGCGGACGCGCCGAGAAACGCACGCCACGTCTTCGTTGGAATCCGCGCAAACCACGTACGAAGCACCGTGTAGTGTGGAAGTCTGGTGAGCCCGATCTCTTCAAGAACGCCGGGCATTTCTGAGAGCAAATCTACCGCAACGCGGTAGGATTTGCCCAGCTCGATGCGAAGTGCATGCAGGGTGAGCATCGCCCACTCGGCGAACCCGCCACCCCCTTCGGGGTCGGCGGGTTCGTCCGGATTAGCGACAACTGATTTAGCCTTCGCAGCCGTAACACGCGTGAGGAGACGGAATTCCGATATCAAACCATTCTGTCTCTTCGCTTTCTACGGCAATAACGCAGTCGCGGCGTCTCCGTCTAACGAAACTACAGAGCCAATAATTGAGAGTATTCCAAAAAGGCCACTTACCAAAAAAGATGTTGAGAAATTGGATGAAAAATTTCCATTTGCTGGTGCAACATTCCCCCGACAAGAAGATGTGGTTGATGAAATACCCACAAATATCACAGATGTTTTGATAGTTTCGACAGAAAATTCGACTGTCATCATGCAATATTATCAACAAGGATGGGTAGTTGGAGAAGAGTTACCACATGACGGTGATGTAGACCCCGTAGATGTTGGTAGAATTGCGTGGGAGAAGTACACTAAGGACTTCCATAGACAGATGAAGCTTCGATATGGGAGAGATAATGCTTGAAGCCTCCATGATATCGTATATGAATCCTTATTCTGAAAGGTGAGGCTAGTTGGAAAATTTTAGTGTCTGTAGTGACATGAACCACCATGGAAACTGTTGACTTGCCTGCTAATGGCGAAATCAAGCAACTGGCACACGATGTTGTTCGTGAGGATAATGAATACGCAGTTCCGCTATTGCTAGACTTCTATGAGTTCCTCAGCAAACTCGACGAAGACGACCACTCGAGCCTAAATGATCTCACCCCAGAAAACTCACGAAGTGAGGTCGCACCGACTGCGTGGCGAAATTTCCTTGAGACTCTAGAAGACCAAGATGTGGTCGAAAAGCACCTCGGCAGTACCCACACCTATACGCTAAAAAATAGAATACAGCACGCTACCCACCCATCCACCCGCCCCCTTTACGGGTCAGGGTGGTGGGTGCTCACTCGTCGGCGTCGAGTTCGCTTGCGTCGAGCTCGCCTGAAACGTAGGCCTTGCCCAGCTCAGAAATCTCGTAGTAGCCTTCTTCACCGACCTTTTCGACGAGTCCGTACTTCTGCAGTCGCTGGAGTCGTCTCTTGATAGTCGAACGATGTGGAGAAGCGATCTCCCTGCGTTCGAGGTTGAACAGAATCACCCGTGGTGGAACAGCGGCACCAGTATCGGCTAAGAACTGGAGGATAGGATCATCGTACTTGCTCCACCAAGTGGGTTGCACGTCCACAGGGACACAGGTTAGTTTCTTAATGCTCACGGAAATGATAGGTTAGCCCTGCAGGTTGCAGGATGCAACGAACAGGGTTAGGTTTATTGCGCAGTCCCTCTCAGAATGAGAGTAACGGAAGCTACACGCGGACCTGACCGTGGTCGGGTCCATCCAGAATCAAAGCGGACCCAGTGTTGCACCACTGGCCCGCGGTGGCTCCCGTAAACAGGCTACGGCAGCATGTTCAACAACAATCTGAGGGGCCTTGAACCCCTACGAATCCCGGCAGAATCGACCTCGACGGCACGCCCGAGTTTCACTTTCGCTAGAACCTTCACTTTCACTCCGGGGAGTGGATTTCGGGTTTATACGTCTACCCACCAACGTCTCTCTCGGTCGAAGGTCCGGCACGGGGAGAAACAGTCTACCACGACCCTCCCCGCGCGTTCCGGTCCTGATACCGAACCTGTAGAATCCAGGAATCAGGAACCCATGACATCCTACGAAAGCCCCCACCGTAAGCGTAGCGACCGGAGTGTAGCCGAACCGGAGGCTCGGCACGATGAGTAAGGAACTCACCGTGCTACAGCTGTCCGAGGAACAGCGGGAAGCCCTCGCCGATGGTCGAAGCGCGACCTTCGGTTTCGACGAGTCGATTATCTTCGTGACGCCGGAGGAGATCGACGCGGAGAGACTGGCCGACTTCCTCGACGCCGAGGTGAACACCCGGCGGGTGACGCGGGAGGTGCTGTGATGAGCGACGAACTTCGGGACCTCTCACCGCGTGAAGCGCGTGAGCGGTTCCTCGCTCGACGGGCGCAGACACAGGCGAAAGCGACGATTCGGTCGTACCGGAATCGGCTGAACGCGTTCGTTCACTGGTGCGAATCGGAGAACGTGGAGTCGATGGCGGAGCTGAACGGCTGGCTCGTCGACGAGTATCAGGCGTACCGTGAGAGACAGGGTATGTCGCCCTCCACGGTGAAGGGCGCGGTTGTCGCACTGCGGCAACTGGTGAAGTACTGCCACCGCATCGAGGCCGTCGACCCGGACCTGCTGGACAAAATCAAGGTGCCGAAGCTGTCGAAGGCTCAGCAGACCAGCGACGAGACGCTGGCCGCTGAGGACGCGCTGAACCTGCTGTCGATGTACCGTGAGTCTCGTCGGCTCTACGGAACGGCGTGGCACGCGTTTCTGGAGGTGACGTGGCACACGGGCGCTCGGATGGGCGGCATCCGCGCGCTCGACCTCGGCGATTTCGATAGGGAAGAACGGTCGCTGGAGTTCCGTCACCAGCCGGAGACTGAGACGCCGCTGAAGAACAAGGAGGACGGCGAGCGTGTCGTCGGTCTCCCTGAGCCGGTGGTCGATGCTCTCGACGAGTACATCGCTCGTGAGCGGTCGGACAAGCGCGACGAGTATGGGCGTCAACCGCTGTTCTCCTGCCGACAGGGGCGACCGTCGCGGACGACGATTCGGTCGTGGTCGTACCTCGGGACGCAACCGTGTCTGTACAGAGATTGCCCCCACGGTCGGGAGCGTCACGCGTGTTCGTACACGACTCGCGGTGCGGGAAGCAAGTGCCCGTCTTCTCGGTCGCCGCACGCGATTCGGACAGGGTCGATTACGTGGCAACTCGACCGCGGGGTTCCGATTGAGCTTGTGGCTGAGCGTGTGAACGCGACGCCTTCGACGATTCGGCGGTACTACGACAAGGCGGACGTGCACGAGCGGTTCCGTGAGCGGCGTCGTGAACTGAGCGCATCTCTCGACATCCAGAACCATGACTGAGGGATGCGAGAGTTCGGCAGTCTCACGAGGCACCGTGCCGCTGCTTGCTGATTTCACTCAACCCTCCGGCCCCACTCTAACCTTAATCCTTTCGTAGGGTTTTATTTAGTAGCAGAGGCGCTGTCCCGCCGGTTTAGCGGAACCCCGGAGGTGCGTTCTCTGTGAGCGATTCTCCGCCAGCGAAGAGCGACAGCGCCGCCAAGGGTGAGGGGCGAACAGTTCGGTAGTCCAGTCAATACAGTTCTTCCGCAAGGGCCACGAAGCCGCCCTCACAGTAGAAACGCGAGGGTGCCCAGCGCGAACCCCGCGGCCACCGCGGCCGTCAGCCGAAACGCCTGCTCGTCGGGCACGCGGAAGACGCCCGCCGCCATCACCGAGACGGACCCGCCGAAGAGGACGCCCCGAAACACCTCGGTAACCCCGGTGACCGAGTCCGGGGGGACCAACACCCGGAGCGCGACCAACCCCGCGAACCCGAGGAGGACTAGCGCACCGTCGCGACGGACGTCCCGCGGTTGCTTCTCCATACCCCGCAGTTGTTGTCGCTCGTTTGAAAACTATTGACGTTCGGCCCGGAGAAAATACCACAAAGATACCAATGAACTATAGGCGCTTGGAGCGACGGCGCGGTATGGTACGGGACACAGCGCGCCGACTCGCCGAGTACCTCAGCAGGCGAATCGGCGACGGACTCCGGACGGTAGTCATCGCCGACGACGACGGATACGAACTGGAGTATCTCCGCGACGACCTCTCGGAGCAATACACGAAAGGGACGTTGACTGAAGTCGTCTCCGACCTCCGCGTCGAGACGCCGTTTGCGACGCCCGGAATCGACACCCATCCCATCGGCGAACGCCGCGCCGTCGTCCACTACTACGAGAACGCGTTCGTCCTGCAGTTTCCGTTCTCCGAGGCGGAGCGAATCATTATCAGCATCGGAACCGACGCCGGGACGGACCTCCTCCAGTTCATCGAGGACTGTCGGCGAATCGTCGACCGGAGCGGCTGAGCGTCGGCCCGTTGGTCGTCGACGGTCCGACGACCCGGGACGACCCGGAACGACCACGGGACGACCACGAGACGACGCCGGCGCTGCACAACGATTTTCTCGCGCGCTCCCGACGTGAGAGTGATGGAACTCGTCTCTGTCGCCGCGCTCGCCGAGAACCGCGTCATCGGCCGCGACGGCGAACTCCCGTGGCCGAGCATCCCCGCCGACAAAGCACAGTACCGAAACCGCATCGCCGATGATCCGGTGGTGCTCGGCCGGACGACGTTCGAGTCGATGCTCGACGACCTGCCGGGGAGCGCCCAAATCGTCATGAGCCGAAGCGAGCGGTCGTTTTCGGTCGACACGGCTCACCGCGCGGCGAGCGTCGAGGAGGCGGTCGACATCGCGGAATCGCTGGGCGCGGAGACCGCCTACGTCATCGGCGGGGCCGCCATCTACGCGCTGTTCCAACCACACCTCGACCGGATGGTGCTGAGCCGCGTTCCCGGCGAGTACGAGGGCGACACGTTCTACCCCGAGTGGGACGACGACGAGTGGAAACTCGATTCGGAGACCGACTACGAGGGCTTCACGCTCCAAGAGTGGGTCCGCGTCGCCCACAACTAAGACCGCAGCGGCGACCGCGGCGGCTACTTCCGGGCCGGGGACGACCCCGTGTTGTCGGCATCGACGAGGTCCAACAGGAACGAGCGAACCGTCGCCGCCGTCTCGTCCCACGTCGGGTGCGCGAGAAAGCGGTCGCGGGCCGAAAGCGAGAGCGACAGCAGTCGTCGACGGTTCCGACACAGCGGAGCCACGGCGTCGGTGATTTCGGCCGAATCGGCCGGGTCCACGAGGAAACCGTCCTCGCGGTGAGTGACGAGTTCGCTCGCGCCGCCGGCCGACGAGACGAGCGCCGGCAGGCCGAACCCCATCGCCTCGACCGCCGCGATGCCGAACCCCTCGTAGTGCGAGGGGAGCGCGAACAGGTGCGACTCTCGGAGCGTCGCGGCGAGGTCGGCGTCCGAGAGCCGGCCCGTGAAGGTCACGCGGTCGTCGACGCCGCGGGCGACGGCGAGGTCCGAAAGGGAGTCGGCGTAGTCGGCGTCGACCGCCGCGCCGACGACCGTCAACTCCCAGTCGCCGCGGACACGGGAGAGACCGCGGAGCAGGCCGTCGACGTTCTTCCGCGGTTCGAGGTTACAGACCGTGACGACCCGGAGCGGCCCGTCGGCGGCGCGCACCCGTATCTCGTCGTCGCCGAGGGGCGCGCCGAACGACGAAAAACGGTCGCCGGCGGGGTACGCCACGACGCTCGGTTCGGGGTCGGTGACGGCCGCGACCGTCTCTTTCGTCGTCTCGCTGTTGAACACGAACGCGTCCGCGGAGCGGAGATACCGGGATTCGACGGCGCGTCTGGCGTGTCGTCTCCACGCCCGGAACTGCTCCAGCGAGTTGAGGTGGTGGACGACCGAGACGACTGGAACGTCGTCGTCGAGCGCGGCGTTCGCGCCGGCGAGCGAGGGGTGACACAGTTCGTCTTGCAAGAGCACGTCTACGTCGAGGCCGCGGAGGCGACGCGCGGCGGAGACGTTGTCTCGGAGTCGCTTTCGGTACGACCGCTCGGGGAGCGAGACGACGGTCACGTCGTCGCCGGCGGCGCGGAGCCCATCGACGAGTTCTGAGTCGTAGCGATAACCTCCCGAACGGCCGTCGAGCGGGCCGTAGACGACGATTCCAACCCGCACGTCAGAGCGGCGTCTCGTAGGTCGCGCTCGCGACGTCGTCCTCCCAGATGCGAACGGAGACGTGTTGGGGCGCGTCGAGTGACGCCGCCTCGACGAACTGTTCGCACACCTCGCGGGCGAACCGCTCGACGCTCGGGTTCTGCCCGGCGAACTCGACGAGTTCGTTCATGGTCTCGTCGCGGTAGCGAGACAGCGTCGCGTCCAGCGCGGCCTTCACGTCGTCGATATCGACGAGATAGCCGTACTCGTCGAGTTCCGGGCCCGAGAGTTCGACCTCGACGGTGAACGTGTGGGAGTGGAGCTCACCCTCCGGTCCGGGGTTCGGAACCGTCAGGTAGTGCTGGGCGATGAGGTCCCTGCGAACCGAGACGCGGTACATGAACTGTCAAGCGTTCCGGTAGGTAAAGAGGATTTGGACGGCCTCGTCGGGGGCGTCTTCGAGGAGTCGGTAGGCGCGCGCGGCGGACTCGACGCCGATCCGGTGGGTCACGAGCGGGTCCAGCGGGAGGTCTTCGAGGTGGTCCCACGCCAGGGAAAAGCGGCGGTCGGCGTCCCAACGTCCCCGGAGGTCGGGGTCGATGGTGCTGACCTGACTGCTCTCGACGCTGATGCGCGAGCGGTGGAATCGCCCGCCGAGGTCGAGCGTGGCGGGCTTGGTCCCGTACCACGACCCGACGACGACCCGGCCGTCGTACCGCGTCACCGACAGGGCGTCGTCGAGCGCGTCGGGGTCGCCCGAGAGTTCGAGCGTCAGGTCGGCCCCGTCGGCGGGGGCGTCCAGCGACTCGGGGTGGACCGCCTCGTCGGCACCGAGACCCTCGGCGATGGACCGGCGCTCGGCCACGCAGTCGACCGCGGTCAGACTCCCGAGCGGGAACTGCGCGAGGAGCGCGGTGGTCACGAGGCCGACGACGCCCTGTCCGAAGACGACGACGTGCTCGCCGATGAGCGGCCGACCGTCCATCACGAAGTTGAGCGCGGTCTCCATGGTCGGCAGGAGCGCGGCGCGCTCGTCGGTCACGTCGTCGGGGACGGAGATGAGTTCCGAGGGGGACGCGAGAAAGCGGCTCTCGTGGGGGTTGAACGCGAAGACGCGGCTCCCGAGCCGCGAGTCCGGTACGTCGTCGCCGACGGCCTCGATTTCGCCGACGGCGGCGTAGCCGTAGCGGAGCGGAAACGAGAGGTCGCCGTCGAGCGCCGCGATGGACTCGTCGGCGGCGAGGTCGGTCGGGGCCTCGCCGCGGTAGACGAGTCGCTCGGTCCCGGAGCTCACGGCGGAGGTCAGGGTGCGAACGCGAACCTCACCGGGGCCGGGAGCGGGCACGTCGCGGTCGCGGACCTCGACGCGTTCGGGGGCCACGAAGTAGACCGCGCGACCCTCCATCGTTCAGTCGTCTGCGGTCTCGACGGCCGCGTCGGCGAACTCGACGGTCGTGCCGCGGTGGCGGCAGTCTTCGAGCGCGTGCTTCGCCGCGAAGCCGGCCTCGTGGGCGTTCGACGCCGTGCCGACGCCGACTTTGAGTTCCACGTCCGCCTCGGCCTCGACGTGGTCGATGGCGGCGCGGTACTGGTCTTCTGCGAGGTCGGGCGTGACTGAGATGATGTTGTCGCCGCCGACGAAGAACGACAGCGCGCCGTGTTCCTCGCGCAGGTGGCGCATGAGCGACGCGTAGCCCTGTTCGATGTGGATGAACGTGTCGAACTCGTTGAGGCGGTCGGTGTACTTGCCCGTCGCGTCGTTCACGTCGAAGTGCGCGATTTGGAGGTCGGTGTCCGAGCGGTCGGCGTCCGCGAGGGTCTCACCGGAGAGCACCTCGCGGCGGTCGCCGTCCTGTGCGCTTCCGGCGCGCTGGATGCGGTCGGTGGCGCGTTCGAGCGCGACTGCGGGCGACCGGTCGGCGCCGATACCGAGACTGAGCGTTACGGGATAGCGGTTTCCGATAGACTCCTGCAGCAGTTCGTGGTCGTCGCGGTCGAGCCCGTTCGTGACCGCGACCATGTTGTCGAACCGGGTGAAAAACGCGTACCCGTCGCGAGAGCCGACGAACTGGGCCAAGTCGGCGAAGAGCCGCGACTGGAGCGTTTGAAGGTCCATCTCCCGCCGCGGGTCCGGGGTGACCGTCCACGGCCCGTAGTTGTCGATTTGGACGAGTGTCAGCTGCGTGTTCGTCACGGTAAACGAGTAGGGCGACGCGCATATTGGTCTTTGGTTCTGTGACGGTCCCGCCGCAACCTCGGAACCGACGCACCCGACGCTCGCAACGCTTGCGGCATGCTCACCGCCAGCGTGGACGCGCCACGCCGCGCTCGTTGATGGCGATGAGGCGCACGACGGCGAAGGTGAGAGCCCTCAGGCCGACGAATCGCGAATCGTCCGGCTGGCGACCACGTCGAGGACCGCCCACGTCAGCACCCACACGGCGAGCGCCGTGAGGACGATGGCCGTCGTCGACAACAGCGGGAGGACGACGGAGAACGTGGCCACGATGGAGTAGGTCAAAAACAGCGCGACCATCGCGGTCACGAGCCCGTAGACGCCCATGGCGCTGTTGCCGGTCGCCGGCCCGCGCAGCCATCCGACCAACCGCTTCGAAGAGACACCCATACGACAACATATGTTACCAATGAACATAATGGTTCTCTCGGGCGAACGTTCAACAGCCCCGGCTCCCTACCGAGGACGATGAACTACCGAGGTGTCGTTCTCGACGTCGACGGGACCGTGGTCCGCGGTGACGAAGCGATTCCGGGCGCGCTCGACGGGCTCGCCGCCGTCGACGCCGCCGGGCTCGACCGACTGTTCGTCTCGAACAACCCGACGAAGGCCCCCGTCGCCTACGAGGCGCGACTCCGCCGGGCCGGCATCGACGCGACCGCCGACGAGGTCGTCACCTCCGGCACGACCACCACGGCGTACCTCGCCGACCGACATCCCGGCGCGCGGACGTTCGCCATCGGCGAGTCGGGGTTCCGCGACCAACTCCGCGACGCCGGCCTCGAACTCGTCGGCCCCGGCGACGAGCCCGAAGTCGTCGTCGTCGCCATCGACCGCGAGTTCCACTACGACGACCTCCGCGACGCCAACCGCGCGCTCCGCTCCGAGGCCGCCTTCTACGGCACCGACCCCGACGTCATCATTCCGACCGCGGACGGAGACATCCCCGGGTCGGGCGCGATTATCAACGCCGTCGCGGGCGTCGCCGAGCGCGACCCCGACGCGATTCTCGGCAAGCCCTCGAAGGTCGCCCAAGAGTACGTCCTCGACAAGTTAGACCTGCCGCCCGAAGACGTCCTCATCGTCGGCGACCGCCTCGATACCGACATCGCGTTCGGCCTCGACGCCGGCATGGGGACCGCGCTCGTCCGAACCGGCGTGACCGACGACGCGGCCCTCGCGGCGAGCGAGTACGAACCCGACCACGTCCTCGACGGCCTCGGCGACATCGGTCGCATCCTCTCGAAATAGCTGTTCTCGGCCGCGAGAGTGGTTGGGAGTCGACTTCCGAGCCGACGATAACTCCACCTGCACAATCATTATCGTTCTGACGCGACAACTACCGGCCGGGTGAAGCCCATGTCCGGAAAGAAGATTCTGCTCCTCGCCGGCGACTTCGTCGAGGACTACGAGATTATGGTACCGTTCCAGGCGCTCCAGATGGTGGGTCACGAGGTCCACGCGGTGTGTCCCGAAAAGGAGGACGGCGACCGGTGTAAGACCGCCGTCCACGACTTCCGCGGCGACCAGACGTATCTGGAGACCCGTGGCCACGACTTCGCGCTGAACGCGACGTTCGCCGATATCGACCCCGCGGACTACGACGCGCTCGTCGTCCCCGGCGGCCGCGCACCGGAGTATCTCCGCGGCTACGACGAGGTACTGGACGCCGTCCGGCACTTCTTCGACGAGGGGAAGCCGGTCGCCGCAATCTGCCACGGGCCGCAGATTCTCGCCGCCGCGGGCGTCCTCGACGGCTACGAGATGACCGCCTACCCCGCCGTTCGCGCGGAAGTCGAGCGCGCGGGTTGCTCGTGGGTTGACGAGGTGACCGTCGACGGCAACCTCGTCACCGGGCAGGCGTGGCCGGACCACCCCGAGTGGTTGGCGGCGTTCCTCGACGTACTCGGCACCGAAATCAGCCACGAACCGGCCGCCGCGGCCGCGGACGACTGATTCGCCGAGCCGCTCACACGATATCGCGTGTGAGAATGTCTGACAAAGATTTTTATTAGGGGGGACGAAGGGAGTGGTATGGAAGAGCCGAACAGCCCGTACTTCCGCGAACAGGTCGACGACGTCGTCGAATCGGACCCCCAAGACCGCGAGGTTATCATCGTGGAAGGCAAGGCTATGAGTCTTCGAAGCTATAAGAAGCGCCGCTACTGACCCGGCGGGGCATCTCCGAGTCCGCCGCGACACTCGTCGCTGGCGGCTTCGATTTCTGCGAAAAGAATGCGAGTGCGTATCGGCGCGAGCGGCGAGCGACGCTTAGAACGCGTCGCCGACGACGGTCACGTCGGCCTGCAGCTCGTCGCGGAGCGCGTCGTGGACGTGGCAGATGTCCTCGGCGAGTTCCGTGATTTCGGCGAACTCGTCGTCCGAGAGGTCGGACTCCACGTAGACGTCGAAGCTGATGCTCGTGAGGTCGTCACCGTCGTCGAGGTCGGCGTCGGCGTCGATCTGGACCTTACCGAGGTCGTCGAAGCCCGTCTTCTGACCGCCGACGCGGAAGGCGGGGAGGAAACAGGAGGCGTACGTCGCGACGAGCGCGGCGTTCGGGTTCGGACCCGTCTCGTCGGTGGCGTCGATCTGGAGGTCGAAGTCGCCGACCTGACTCGTGCATGCGTACCCTTCCTCGCTGACAGTAGAGGTCTGGATGTCGGACATTCATTCCGAGGAACGGAGCGACCGACCCTAAAAGTTCCTCAATAGGACAACGGTGTGCACAAGCGACGACCCGAAACGGGGCGTCGCCGAGCGAGGCGAGGGGCTATTCGAGCGTGAACGACTCGTCGCCGTCGAGGGCGTGGACCTCGGCCTGACTGCCGGCGGCTTTTACCTCGCGCTCGAAGTCGCGCACGTCGATTTCGATGGCCGGGAACGTGTTGTAGTGCATCGGGAAGACGTGGTCGACGCCGAGCCAGTCGGCGGCGACAGCGCCCTGCCACGGCCCCATCGTGTAGTGGTCGCCGACCGGGAGCGCGGCCGCGTCGGGTTCGAAGTACGCGCCGAAAATCTCGCGCATGTCGGTCATGAGTCCCGTGTCGCCCGCGTGGTAGAACGTCGTGGAGTCGGCGTCGGTCTCCTGTGTCGGCAGCGTATCGCTAATCATGTAGCCGCCGGGCATGCCGGCCTCGTGCTCGTAGCCGGTGTTGATGCCGTTGGTGTGGTCGGCGCGGACCATCGTGACGAACGCGTCGCCGAGTTCGACCGTCCCGCCGATGTTCATGCCGATGGTCTCGTCGACGCCCATCTCGGCTTCGACGTAGCCGGTGAGTTCGGGCGTGCCGACGACCGTCGCGCCGTCGAACTCGCCTGCGTGGGCGATGTGGTCCGCGTGCCCGTGAGTGAGCAGGACGTAGTCGGGGGTCTCCACGTCGCTCGGGTCGAGAGACGTGGCGGGGTTGTCGAAGAAGGGGTCGATGAGAAGCGAGGTGTCTCCGACCGTGACGTACCACGTCGAGTGACCGTGCCAGGTGAGTTCCATAGCACTCGGTTGTTACAGGCGAAATACACAAAAAGCTATTCGCAGGGGGCGGTGTGACCGCTTTTCGGCGGTACCACTCATCGGTGAGTCGCGGCGACGGCTAGGGAGACGGCACAGTCGCTCTCGTCCCGAATTCGACAGCAGAATCGGCCGCCCGAGTCCACTCGAACGAACTGTCCGGGACGGCCGATACACGTCCGTCATCCCACGGCCACAAAAGCGATGAGAATCGTGCAAAAATGTCCCACGTCACCGGGCGACCCGCGCGATGTAAAAGCCTATCACGCCCCCCGCCGACGCGTGGGGCATGCATCACGTCCGATTCCGCGACCCAGCGGGCGCGGTTCGAACCGGCGAGTGGCACGGCGATTCAGTCTCCTTCGGCGGCGAGAACTACGACCTCAACGAGGTCGACGTGCTCCCGCCGTGCGAGCCGTCGAAAATCGTCTGTATCGGCCGCAACTACGCCAAGCACGCCGAGGAGCGCGACGAGGAGGTCCCCGACCGGCCGCTTTTGTTCCTCAAGCCGCCGAACGCGGTCGCCGGCCACGGCGACACCGTGACGCTCCCCGCGGGCAAGGAGAACGTCGAACACGAGGCCGAACTCGCGGTCGTCATCGGCGAGCAGTGCCGGAACGTCGCGGCCAAGGACGCCGAGGATGTCATCGCGGGCTACACCGTCATGAACGACGTGTCCAACCGCGACGACCAGGACATCGAGACGAACTGGGTCCGCGGGAAGGCGTTCGACGGCTCTGCCCCGCTCGGCCCGGTCCTCGCCGACCCCGACCACCTCCCCGACGACGCGAGCATCTCGCTGCGCGTGAACGGCGAGACGCGACAGGACTCCAGCATCGAACACCTCATCTTCTCGATTCCCGACCTCGTCGCCGAAATTACGTCCTACATGACGCTCGAAGCCGGCGACGTCATCTCGACCGGAACGCCCGAGGGCGTCGGCCCGCTGGAAGACGGCGACCGCGTCGCGGTCGAAGTCGAGGGCGTCGGCGTCCTCGAACACGACGTGCGACAGGACTGAGCGCGACCGACACCCCGTTTTTTCATCGCCAAGTCACAACCCGACCGTATGCGTGTCCCTCGATTGACACTCGTCGGCGTCGCGATACTCGCACTCAGCGCCGTCGCGGGCGTCGTCCTCCTTCCCGCACTTCCCTCCTCGGTCGCGATTCACTTCGGCATCGGCGACGACCCCGACTCCTTCGTCGCCGCCCCGCTCGGCGTGCTGCTCATCCCGGTCATCGGCGTCGGCGCGCTCCTCGTCACCCGGTTCGTCGGGGCTGCGGGAAGCGGAACCAGCGTTCCGTCCGTCTTTGACTCGATACTGGCGACGTTCCTCGCGTACGTGCAGGCGCTCGTCCTCGCGTACAACCTCGGGGCGCGATTCGACATGCTCGTCGCGGTCCTCCCGTCGGTCGTCACGTTCGGCGTCGTCGCCGTCGTCCTCGACCGCGCGGGCTGAGAGGACAAACCCTATAATTAGGCTGGCCTAATTCCCGCCGAATGCGACTGACGCGACGGGACGCGCTGGCCGTGCTCGCCGGTCTCGGCGTCACCGGCGGGGCCGTGTCGCTGACGCAGTTCGACCCGCCGACCGCCGATTCAGTTGGCGAGGCAGGCGAGTCGACTGGTTCGAGACAGCGGAGCGGACGCCGACAGCGACGACACCCCGCCGACCGCGGTGCGCGAGACGATGGTCGCCGCGGGCGAGGTGGTCTACCCGAGTGCGGCCGAAGGAGTCTCGGAGTTCGTCGAGACCTACGTCGTCGGGCGCACGCGCGACGACTCGCGTCGGGCCGCGATGGTCGATGCCGCGACCGAGTTGGACGACGTGGCCCGCGACTGGGAGGGCGCGGCCTTCGCCGACCTCCCGGCGGGCGACCGCGACCGCCTCCTCCGCGAACTCGGCGTCAACACCGCCGACCCGGTTCAGGACGGGACGCTCTCCGAGCGCCTCCGGTTTCACGTCGTGAACGAGCTGCTCTACGCCTTCTACGCCTCGCCGACCGGCGGCCGCCTCGTCGGCATCGAAAACCCCATCGGCCACCCCGGCGGGACCGAGAGCTACCGGCGGGCGACGATGGACGGGAGCGAGACGGCCGAGGATGACGGGACGGCCGATTCGGGGAGGGACGATGGATAGAACGCCCGTCGCCGACGCCGACGTGTGCATCGTCGGTGCGGGACCCGCCGGCGGTATCGTGGCCCACCGCCTCGCAGAGTCGGGGGCGTCGGTCGTCGTCCTCGAAGCCGGACCGCGGTTCGACGGCGACAGGCGGGAGCAGTTGGAACAGCACATCCGCCCCGGCCTCGGCGGCCCGTGGGAGATGGGCGGCCCGCGGGACGCGTTTTCCTCCTCCGGCGACTCGTTTTACCCGCTGAACGCCGCCCGGGTGAAGGGCGTCGGCGGGTCGACGCTCCACTGGCAGGGGATGGTGATGCGCCTCCACGAGCGCGACTTCGAACTCGACTCCAAACACGGCGTCGGGACCGACTGGCCAATCGGCTACGACGACCTCCGGCCGCACTACGCCGCCGCGGAGCGCGAGTTGGGCGTCGCCGGCGCGGCCGACAACCCCTACGCGCCGCCGCGGGACGAGCCCTATCCGCTTCCCGCCTTCCGGCCGTCGCACTCGGACTCCATCTTCGCCGAGGCCTGCGAACGCCTCGGCATCGACATGCACTCGGTCGGCAACGCCCGCAACTCCGAGCCCTACGACGACCGGTCGCCCTGCGTCGGCTACGGGACGTGCAAGCCGGTGTGTCCCTCGGGTGCGAAGTACACCGCCGAATCCCACGTCGAGAAGGCCGAAGCCGCCGGCGCGCGGGTCATCGACCGGGCGCGGGTCCGGCGACTCGAACACGACGCGGCCGGCGAGCGCGTCGTCGCCGCGGCCTACACGACGCCCGACGGCGAGACCCACAGGCAGGCGGCGACCCGGTTCGTCCTCGCCTGCGGCGGCGTCGAGAACGTCAGACTGCTCCTGCTTTCGGCGTCCGACCGCCACCCCGACGGCCTCGCCAACTCCTCGGGGGCGGTCGGCCGGTACTTCATGGACCACCTGTTCGCCGGGATGGGCGGCCGCCTCGACCGGCCCACGCGGCAGAACCACGTCGGCTTCAACACCAGCGAGTGCCACCAGTTCTACGACGACGCCGAGCCGGTCAACGGCCTCAAACTGGAGTTTCTCAACTACGCCGGCCCGTCGCCGGTCATCGACGCCCTCGCCGCCGACACGTGGGGCGACGACCTGCTCGACCAACTGGACGAGCGCTACGGCACGCACGTCTCGATGGGCGCGCTGGTCGAACAGCTTCCCCGCGAGGACAACTACGTCGGCCTCGACCGGGAGACGACCGACGACCTCGGCGACCCCGTCCCCGAGATACACTGGTCGGTCGACGAGCGGACGAGGGCCGCGCTCTCGCGGGCCAACGAGATTCAGACGCGGGTGCTGGACGAACTCGGCGTCGAGGACCGCTGGACCGTCGGCCCCGACGAGACCGGCCCTGCCTACCACCACATGGGCACGACGCGGATGGGCGACGACCCCGAATCGAGCGTCGTCGACGCCGACTGCCGCGCCCACGACCTCGACAACCTCTGGATTTCGGGGTCGAGCGTCTTCCCGACCGGCGGCGCGATGAACCCGACGCTCACCATCGCGGCGCTCTCCGTTCGGCTCGCCGAGTCGCTTCGGACCGAACTCGGGTGACGGCCGTCGGCGTGTCCGTTCCGTCTGCGCCGACCCGGAGTACGCACGCTTAAGAACCGCGACCCGCATTTTCCGACCATGCAACCACGGGACCTCTCCGCGCACGCTCCCTACGTACCCGGCCGCGGGACAGAGGAGGTCGCCCGCGAACTCGGGATGGACCCCGAGGACCTGACGAAACTCTCCTCGAACGAGAACCCCCACGGCCCGAGTCCGAAGGCGGTCGCCGCCATCGAGGACGCCGCGCCGACCGTGAGCGTCTACCCGAAGACGGCCCACACGGACCTGACCGAACGCCTCGCCGACAAGTGGGGCCTCGAAGCCGAACAGGTGTGGGTGTCGCCCGGCGCCGACGGCTCTATCGACTACCTGACCCGCGCGATGCTCGAACCGGACGACCGGATTCTCGAACCGTCGCCCGGCTTTTCGTACTACTCGATGAGCGCCCGCTACCACCACGGCGACGCCGTCCAGTACGAGGTGTCGAAGGGCGACGACTTCGAGCAGACCGCCGACCTCGTCCTCGACGCCTACGACGGCGAGCGCATGGTCTACCTCACGACGCCGCACAACCCCACCGGCTCCGTGCTCCCGCGGGACGAACTCGTCGAACTCGCCGAGTCGGTCGAGGACCACACGCTCCTCGTCGTCGACGAGGCCTACGGCGAGTTCGCCGAGGAACCGTCGGCCATCGACCTGCTCTCGGAGTACGACAACATCGCGGTCCTGCGGACGTTCTCGAAGGCGTACGGGCTGGCCGGCCTCCGCATCGGCTACGCCTGCGTCCCCGAAGCGTGGGCCGACGCCTACGCCCGCGTGAACACGCCGTTCGCCGCCAGCGAGCTCGCCTGCCGCGCCGCGCTCGCCGCGCTCGACGACGAGGAACACGTCGAGAAATCCGTCGAGTCGGCCCGGTGGTCCCGCGGGTACCTCCGCGAACGGCTCGACGCGCCGACGTGGGAAAGCGAGGGCAACTTCGTCCTCGTCGAGGTCGGCGACGCCACCGCCGTCACCGAGGCCGCCCAGCGCGAGGGCGTCATCGTCCGCGACTGCGGGAGCTTCGGCCTGCCGGAGTGCATCCGCGTCTCCTGCGGCACCGAAGCCCAGACCAAGCGCGCCGTGGACGTGCTCAACCGCATCGTCTCGGAGGTGCCGCCGGCGTGAGAGTCGTCGTCACCGGCACGCCCGGCACCGGCAAGACCACGGCGACAGAGCGCGTCGCCGATGACCTCGACCTCGACGTGGTCCACCTCAACCGACTCGTCAAGGACGAGGGGCTGTGGACCGAGCGCGACGAGGACCGCGACACGCTCGTCGTCGACCTCGACGCCGCCCGCGACGAACTCGGCGACTGGGACGGCATCGTCGAGAGCCACCTCGCACACCACTTCGAGGCCGACCGCGTGGTCGTGCTTCGCTGTCGCCCCGACATCCTCGAACAGCGCCTTCTCGACCGCGGTGAATCCGAGGCGAAGGCGCGAGAGAACCGCGAGTCCGAAGCGCTGGACGTGATTCTCGGCGAGGCCGTCGAGTTCCACGGCGAGGAGTCGGTGTACGAAATCGATACGACCGACCGCGACCCCGAAGCCGTCGCCGACGACATCGCGGCGGTCGTCGCGGGCGAGCGCGACCCCTCGGCGGGGACCGTGGACTTCATCGAATATCTATGACGCTCGACCAGTACCGCGACACCGCCGACAAACTGCTCGCCCCGTTCGTGTCTGTCGCCGACGCCGTCGGCCTCTCGCCGAACGGCGTGAGCGTCGTCGCCTTCGGGTTCGCCGTCGCCGCCGGCGTCGCCTTCGGCCTCGCCGACCCGCTTTGGTACGGCCTCGGCGCGGTGTTCGTCTTCTGCAACGGCTGGCTCGACCTCGTCGACGGCGCGCTCGCCCGCGAGCAGGGCGTCTCCTCGAAGGCCGGCGACCTGCTCGACCACGTGCTCGACCGCTACGCCGACATCGTCGTCCTCGTCGGTCTCGCCGCCGGTATCGACTCGTTCGCGCTGGGCCTCGCCGCCGTCACGGGCGTCCTCATGACCTCCTACCTCGGCACGCAGATTCAGGCGGTCGGCCTCGGGCGCGCCTACGGCGGCCTCGTCGGACGCGCCGACCGACTGGCGCTGATGGGTCTCGTCGGCCTCGCGGCCGCCGTCTACCCCGACGCCGTCGGCGGGCTGACGCTCGTCGGCTGGCTCCTCGTGTTCTTCGCCGTCGTCGGTCACCTCACCGCAGTCCAGCGCTTCTGGGGCGCGTGGGGCGACTTGACGTAACCCCGTTCGACTGCCCGAGGATGTTGCCCGGGAACGCGGATTTATGTATTTCAGATCACCATCTGAGAACGAATTGAATGATGCACAACTGCGCAGTATACTCTCATATACTCGCGCAATCTCGCCGCGCGTCCCCACGATGTCTGCTTTCTCTAACCAACGGTGAGCGCCCGCGGCGCTCGGCTCTCCTCAGGTGATGTTCGTCCTCGACGCGGCGGGAACCGTGGTCCACGCGAGCGACGAGTTCGCGGCGCATCTCGGCGCGGACGCCGCGGCGC
>NZ_JPES01000071.1:0-32127 GCF_000730175.1 Haloferax sp. ATB1
CCCACGACGCGCTGTCGGCGCTCTACGGGGCGGCGACGCTCGCCGCCGCCGACGGCGCGGAGACCATCGACACCGAGTACGTCTGCGCCGGCATCGACGCCGTTCCTGACGACGGCTGCTCGCTGGGGCGCGTGTTCGCGCTCCCCGAGAGCCGTCGCCGCGTCCTCCGGGCGTTCGTCGCGCTCGACGACGAGGCGACGGCCTCCGTCTCGGCGGCGACCGAGCACATCGCCGCGTCGCCGCGGGTGTCGCTGTCGCCGGCGACCGTCCGCCGCGTCCTCTACGAGCTTTCGGACCTCGGCATCGTCCGGCGCGTCTCTGACGACGACTCCACCGACGGGCCGGGCCGGCCGGCGACGCGACCCATCCCGAACTTCTCGACGCTAGCGTTCCGCGGGCTGGACGACGCCGAGCGTTGAGTGTCGAAAACGACGAACCCGACCTGCGGCGCGGTTCTCCCCGACCGCTGAACCTTTTTCCCCCGTCTCCCAACTCCGGGTATGGTTCCGCCGCTCGTACTCGACATCGACGGGACGCTCACCGACGCGGATGGCCACCTCGACCCCCGCGCGTTCGAAGTGCTCCCGTCGTGGGACGCCCCCGTCATCCTCGCCACCGGCAAGGCGTTTCCCTATCCGGTCTCGCTGTGTCACTACCTCGGACTCCCCCAGACGGTCATCGCGGAGAACGGCGGGGTCGTCCTCGCCGACGGCGAGGTGACATTCACCGGCGACCGCGAGGCCGCGCAGGCCGCCGCCGACGAGTTCGTCGCGCGCGGCGGCGATCTCGGGTGGGACGCCGCGGACACCGCAAACCGATGGCGCGAGACCGAAATCATCGCCCGTCTCGACGCCGACGAGGCGCTCCTCCGCGAGGTCGCAGACGAGTTCGACCTTGAGGTCATCGACACCGGCTTCGCCTACCACATCAAGACGCCGGGAGTCGAGAAGGGCGTCGGCCTCGAACGCGTCTGCGAGACGATGGACTACGACCCCGAGGAGTTCGTCGCCGTCGGCGACAGCGTCAACGACGCCTCGACGTTCGGCGTCGCCGGGCGGTCGTTCGCCGTCGCCAACGCCGACGACGTGGCCAAGGAGGCGGCCGACACGGTGCTCGACCAGTCGTACATGGACGGCACGCTGTCCGTGCTCGAATCGCTCCGCGAAAACGAGTAGGCGTCCGCTCCGCCCGCCCCGCCGACGACTGTCGCCCGACCACTCAGACGACCGCGGTGCGGTCGCTCCGTCCGTCGGGACTGGGACTACCCCGAACGCCCCGGTAACGGGGTCAAACGACGTCTCAGGCCGGTTCCTCGAAGGGTGCGAAGCGCCCGTTGATATCCCACTCGTGGATACAGTAGGCGCTTCCGACCTGTTTTTCGCCGTCCGCTTCGGCGACGAGCCACGTCGCGGCGTCGTCGTCCCAGCGTTCCACCCGACCACAGCGCTCGCAGACGCGTCGCGTCGGCCGTCGAAGTTGGGGTTCCATACGTGTGAGACCGATTTCCGGGCAAAAAAGCCCATCGCCGTCGGCAGTTTCGCGGTCGGTCCTCGAACGCCTCCCCTCCGACCCGAACTCGACGAGTCGGTTGTGCGCGGGACGAACACGCATCGCCCGGAACCGATGGGACTTACGGGACGGGGCGCGGAGGTGTTCGCATGGGCTTTCATACCTTCGACGCCGACAGGGCGGCGAAGCTCGACGACCCCGCGCGATTCCGCTTCGTCTCGCGGGAGGAACTGCTGTCGCACCTCGGCGTCGGCCCCGACCGCGTCGTCGCCGACCTCGGGAGCGGGACCGGCTTTTTCACCGACGAGGTCGCCCCCTTCGTCGGCACGCTCTACGCCGTGGACGTACAGGAGGTCATGCACGACTACTACCGCGAGAAGGGCGCGCCCGACAACGTCGAGTTCGTCACGGCCGACGTGGCGTCGCTCCCGCTCGACGACGACCACCTCGATGCCGCCTTCTCGACGATGACGTACCACGAGTTCGCCACCGACGACGCCCTCGCGGAACTCGCCCGCGTCGTCCGCCCCGGCGGCAGTGTGGTCGTGGTCGATTGGTCCACAGCCGGCCCGGGCGAGGACGGCCCGCCGCGCGATGAGCGGTTCGGCCTCGGCGACGCCGTCTCGGCGCTCGAATCGGCCGACTTCACCGTCTCTCACGGCGAGACGCGACGCGAGACGTTCGTCTGCGTCGCCCGTCGCTGACGCCGCTCCGTCAGCGAACCCACGCCGCCGCCTCAGGTGAACTGAACAGTATTGGTTCCTGTCTCCCATTTGTTTCCCGTTCGAGATGCTCGACGCCGGATAATATTAACATCCTAGAGTAATTTGGTGAATATCAGGACAACGCTTACCACCGAATCTGTGGTACTCTCACTCATGGTATTGAATAACTCAGTCATCGACGACTATCGTTCGACGGAGGGCTACTACGAGTGTCGCTCCTGTCGCACGCGGACAGTGAGCGAGACTCACCTGTCGTCGTGCCCGGACTGCGGCGGGTCGGTTCGAAACATCGCCGTCGCCCGCGAGTGAGTGTCGTTCGCGCGAGCCGCATAGTCCGGGTCCGCCCGTAACCGTCCGACTTCCTTCTCACGGGAGTCGTCGCCCCGGCGCGGCGGTGGCGACTGCGCTCCCGTTCAGGACTCGATGACGTCCGTGTAGCGGTCGACGAGCAGGACCACTGCCGCGCCGACGACGGCCGCCACGCCGAACGTGGCGTACAGTCCGGTCGTCCACGACTCCCCCGCGGCGACGAGCTCCTCCGTGCTCTTCACCACCGGCGCGCGCAGCGCCCCGACGATGAGGCTCACGAGGAACGCGAGCGTCGCCCGTCGGTGGTGTTCGAGCGCCCAGCGGACGGCGTGCGCGATGGTGAACAGGCCGACGACGGCCCCGAGCATGAACGTGACGACGATCGTTCCCGGTTCGACGACGACCGACAGCGGCGCGCCGCCGGCGACGTCGATGAGGCTGTCGAGGAACGTGTTGAGCGCTGCGGTCATGTACTCGTACTGGCCGAGAATCAACAGGAGGAGCGACCCCGAGACGCCGGGCAGAATCATCGCGCTGACGGCGATGCCGCCGGCGAACGCGATGGCTGGGAGCGAGTGTCCGGCCACCCCGGCACCGCCGCCGGAGGCGATGAAGGCGATGCCGAAGCCGGTGACGGCGGCCGCGATTTGTCGGGGGCCGTCGAGCGAGACCTGCGCGTACAGGACAACCGCCGAGGCGGCGATGAGCCCGAAGAAAAAGCCGTACGTCGGGACCGGTGCCTCGTTGAGCGCGATGTGGAGAACGCGCATCACGGTCACGATGGCGGTGGCGATACCCGCGCCGAGCGCGAGCAGAAAGCCGATATCGACTTCGCGCATCGCGTCGATGGCGTCGGCTCTGCGTCCGGGGACGACGACGCCGAGCGCGCGCTTGATTCGACCGGGCGTGATGGCCGTCACCGCGCCGATGAGCCGTTCGTAGATGCCAGTGATGAGCGCGATAGTTCCGCCCGAGACGCCCGGCACGGCGTCGGCGGCCCCCATACAGACGCCTTTCAGGTAGATGAGAAGCCACGAGAAACGGGCTGTCGACCCGTCTGAGTTCCTCGACATTGCGTTGTCGGATGCTCTCTCGGGGAGGATATCAGTCCACCGTTCGAGAGTCCGTGCGCTCGGGAGTGAGCCGTACTCGGAAAGAATCAAAGCTCACGGCGCTCACAACTCTGTCAATGAAGCTCAGCATCATCGGCAGCGGGTACGTCGGCACGACGGTCGCGGCCTGCTTCGCGGAGCTCGGTCACCACGTCGTCAACGTCGACATCGACGACGATATCGTTCGGGCGTTGAACGAGGGCCGGTGCCCGATTCACGAGCCCGGCCTGACCGAACTCGTCGAACGGCACGCGGGAGACCGACTCCGGGCGACGACCGACTACGACGAGGTTCTCGACACGGATGCGACGTTTCTCGCCCTCCCGACCCCGTCGAACGACGACGGCAGTATCGACCTCGGCGCGATGAAGGCCGCGGCGACGTCGCTCGGCGAGACGCTGGCGCGGAAAGACGGCGCGCATCTCGTGGTCACCAAGAGTACGGTCGTTCCGACGACGACGGTCGACGTCATCGGACCGCGAATCGAGGAGGCGTCCGGGAAACGCGTCGGCGAGGGGTTCGACATCGCGATGAATCCCGAATTCCTCCGCGAGGGAACCGCCGTCGACGACTTCCTCGCCCCGGACAAAATTGTCCTCGGCGCACAGACCGACCGAGCGCACGAGCGACTCGCCGAGATTTTCGCCCCGCTCGTCGAACGCGCCGGGAACCCGCCGGTCGTCGAGACCGGAATCAGCGAAGCCGAGATGATAAAGTACGCCAACAACGCCTTCCTCGCGTCGAAGATCAGCCTCGCCAACGACCTCGCGAACATCTGCAAGGAGTTCGGCGTCGACTCCGCGGAGGTGTTGGAGACCATTGGTCTCGACGCCCGTATCGGCTCGGCGTTCCTCGGTGCGGGTCTCGGTTGGGGCGGGTCGTGCTTCCCGAAGGACACGGCCGCGATCATCGCCGCCGCCCGCGGTCGGGGCTACGAACCGCGCCTTTTGCAGGCCGCCGTCGACGTGAACGACGGCCAACCAGAGCGAATGCTCGGCCTCCTCCGTGAGCGCGTCGACCTCGACGGCACGCGCGTCGCCGTGCTCGGGCTCGCGTTCAAGCCCGGCACCGACGACATCCGGAAGTCGCGGGCGACGTTACTCATCGGTTCGCTCCTCGACGCCGGAGCCGACGTCGTCGGGTACGACCCCGTCGCAACCGAAAACATGCGCGAGCGGTTCCCCGACATCGAGTACACCGACTCGGCCGCAGACGCGCTCGCGGGCGCCGATGCGGCGCTCGTCGCGACCGACTGGGACGAGTTCGCGGCGCTCGACGACGAGTTCGACGCCATGCGCTCGCCCGTCGTCATCGACGGCCGCCGCATCGTCACTCGACGCGACGGCATCGACTACGAGTCGCTCGTCTAAGGCCCCCACGAATCACTCTCTGAATCGGCCTCGAAAAAGACAAAAAGCCGCCAGCATCGCCGTTCGTTTCGTTACGGAGCGACCGTGACCGCGCCGGCGTCGACTGACGCCGAGGTCGGCGCCGACTCGTTCGTCTGCGAGTCGTCCGACGAGGAGTTCCCGGTCAGGTCGAGTTCCTCCTCGTTCCGTTCGAGGGTGACCTGCACGGCACCGTCTTCGGCACCGTTGACGAGGCCCTCCTCGACGGCGACGTTCTCCGCCTGGTAGCTGACGACGGTGTTGTTCCCGGCGACCGACGTCGGGCCGGTGAACGCGTAGCCGCCCGTCGCGCGGACGCTGACGTTCGTGTAGCCGTTGTTCGGCCCGTACTCGTCGTAGCCGGTCGTGGAGTACGGGAGCGTCATCGTGAACTCACCGTCGGCGTCGGTCTGCGCCTGCTGCGTGTAGGTGAAGTTCGTGCCCGTGGTCAGGTCGCGCATCTGGACGCGCGCGGTCACCGTCGCGTTGGCCGGGGCACCGCTGCCTTCGACCGTCGCGCCGGGGACGCGCTCGAACGTCTTGACCCACGAGGGGTTGTTGGGGACGAGCGCCTGCGGCTGGATGCCGTAGGTGTTGCCCTCCCTGACGATGGAGTTCTGGTAAGCTCCCGAGCGGAGCGCCGAACTGTTCGAGGACTTCACGAGGCGGTAGTGTTCGAGCGCGGCAACGCGCTCCTCGGGGAACGTGCCGAGACCACCGATCTGTGAGGTCGGGTCGTTCGCGACGTACTCCTCTGCTGCGGTCATGTTATCGAACACCCTGACCGCCTGCCCGTCCGAGGGCGTCACTTTGAACGTCACCGAACCGTCGGCGGACGTGCGCTCTTCCCAATCGACGACGATCGGCGACGCCTCGCGGGCGCTGCCGTGGTACGCGTAGAGCCGAACCATCAGGCTCTCGTAGTAACGCTGGTCCTTGACGTTCGATGCGGCGGCGATAGTCGTCTGCCCGTTCTGCTCTTGCAGCCGATACATCGGACTGTAGAAGTCCGACGTGGAGACGTTCGACTCGTCGTAGAAGACGGTCGGAGCGCTGAACTTCGAGTCGGTCGATGCCATCTGCCAGTCGACCATGACGTAGCGGGTCTGGTCGCCTTCGCCGTCGTCACCCATCGAGCTGAGAACCGATTCGGCCTGCTGTTCGTCTTCGGCGAGGAGGTAGTTCGCTGCCTCGGTGGCACCTTCTTGGAACGGGTTCGCGTTCGGGATGCGTTCGCCGAGGACGGTAATCCAGTGACCGTAGTCCCACCAGGACATGACGCCGTACGAACCGTCCGGATAGTCGAAGTCGTCTGCGTGCTCGTACGTCCCGTAGTACTCCATCTGGTTCGATGCACCGCCGAACTCGCCTTCTGCGGGCGTGTTGTTCTGCATCCAGGAGAGGCTTCCGTCCCACTGCGTGACGGTTCCTGGTCCGGTCTGGGACGCTTGCATGGCGTTCTGAGACACGCCGCCGTTACCGAGTTGGATCGGGACGATGAGGACGGGCGTGAGGATGAGGAGGACGGCAATCACGACTGCTGCGACCTGTCCATATGAGACGTCCGAGAGGCGATCGGCGGTCGCGAGGCCGATGAATTCGATTCCGAGAACTTCTCGGAGGAGGTAGGCGTTCATCACCGCGACGACCACCGCGAGGTAGTAGTTGAAACGAACCTGCGTGAACGCTGCCGAAGTGATGATCGCTGCCCACACGAGGATAAACAGATGTTCGCTCTCGTAGTCGGCTTGCATCAACGCGCCCACGATGAGTGCGGTGACGATGGCGAGACTGACGAGCGACGATTCGACGCCGAGGGCACTGCCGAGCCCTGCCGGAAGCGCCGGTACCAAGAAGAGTACTCCGATGAGAATCAGGCTCCCGGTGACGTATCCAATCTTCCGCGAGTTTCCACCCTTGACGAGTGGTTTAGCGACGAGCCAAACTGCTGCGAGAGCTCCTGTGAAGAAGGTGAACCCGTATTCGGACATGATACGGCTGACAGCAGTCTGCCCGCTCGACTGGAGTACGTTTGCTGCGAGGAACGGTTGTGCCTCTCCGATGGTCCGAGTGGCTGCACCGGCGCTGAAGCCGACCGTGCGGAGGAAGTTAGTTGTGATCTGGCTGAAAGCATCAGGGAGAATGACAGCTAGTAATGCCATAGCAACGAGGCCGATGACAGCAACAGCAATGGGGTATCCTCGGCCATCGATATCGTTCGACTCCCACCAGCGAGCGAGTGCGGCAAGGAAGCAAGCACCGAGAGCGATACCGAACGAGAACAGCGGTTGAATGAGGCTGAATTGGGTAATACTGAACGAAGTATCGGACAGTGGGACAAACATCAAGCGCCGGTGACGAGCGTCGAGACGACACCGACGAACGCGACATGTTCGGGAGACTGCCCACGAACAAAGTCAGAAACCATCGCAAGCATCAAAAAGAGACCAAAGATGCCAACGAGGAGGATGCCTGGCGGCCACGACCACATGTAGACCGCCATGGCAACGCCAGCAAGCACGGACCACTTGAGGGGGTCGCGGAGGGCGTCTAAGTCGCGGGCCTCAACGAGCTCCCAGACGGGTTTTTCCCGGTCTGCGACACGAAGAGCAATCATAACCGCGAGGACTGCGAAACCTTGGAAGAACGGCTCGGCGATGTTGTGGTCTGCGAATCCGACGAGACCACGTTGAAGGAAGGTTCCGGGTAGGAGCATCAGGATGACGACGCCCAAAAGGCCACCGAGGCGTCCGCCAAGTCTGCGGCCGATCAAGAACGTTGGAATGGCGACGAGCGTACCAAAGACTGCCGGGGCGACGAGGAGCGTCTTCGCGATCAAATCCGTGGAGGGGCTCCCGAGTCCAACGATGAGTGCGACCGTCGCAATTATTTGGTCGTAGATAGTGCCGAACTGGCCGACACTCGTCCCGAACGGGAAGTTCGTCCACGGGTCGAACGGCATTGTAGAGGGCCAATTTCGAACCGTGTACGAAACTTCGCGGAGGTGGTACCACGCGTCGTTTCCCGAGAAAAGGACATCACCATCCCTGATGAAATTACTGTACGACCGGAGACGAATAGCCAACATAGTGACTAATATCACGAGGAGGGCGGGGACGTGATACCAGTCTTTGAACAGTTCGAGGACCGACTGAGAATCAAGGCCCTCTGTACGTTCAGAGTCTACGCTCATTGCTTCGATGGATTCGGAAAACGCGCATAAGTCTTGTGAAAGTCGGTCTTCAAAACTTCTCCTCTAGGCATGTCACTTACTCTCAAGAAATCCACGTTTCGTCACACGGTTACCCGACGATCACCGACTCTCGTACCAGTCGACGTACCGCTCGATTCCTTCCTCGAAGTCGACTCTTGGTTCCCAGTCGAGTTCATCCCGTGCTCGGGACGTGTCCGAGACGTACACCTTTTGGTCTCCTTCACGCCACTCGTCGAAGGAGATGTCGGTTCGCTTATCAGACTTTTCTTCGAGGAGGTCGAGGAATTCGAGGAGACTCGTAGTGTTCTCCGTGCCCCCACCCATGTTGTAGACCGCGGACTTGCCGTCAGGGTCTGAGAGGAATGCGTCATAGGCGCGAACGAGATCTTTCACATAGAGGACGTCACGAACCTGCTTTCCGTCTCCGAAGATGGTCAGCGGTTCGTCGTTGAGCGTACTAATTGCAAAGTGAGCGACCCATCCCTGATCTTCATTTCCGAACTGGCGTGTCCCATAGATACAACTCATGCGGAACGCTGCTGCCTGCACTTCGTTTCGCTTTGTATAGTCCTGCACGTAGAGGTCAGCTGCGAGTTTCGAGACACCGTATGGTGTGTGTTCGCACCCATCGATAGAGAGGGACTCAGGGATTCCCTGATCGAAGTCTGGGTCATCGTACCAGTAGCGACTCTCTTCTTCGCGGACGGGGATGTCGTTGACGTTGTTTCCGTACACTTTGTTCGTCGAGGCGAGCACCACCGCAGGGTCGCTGTCTGCTTTCCGTGCAGCTTCGAGGACATTGAACGTCCCTTCGGCATTCACTTCGAAATCCGTCCGTGGGTCGGTCAGCGAAGCCGTGACTGCAACTTGGCCAGCGGTGTGAACGATGGCGTCGTGCCCTTCGACGATGGATTCGAGCGTATCAGCGTCGCGGATGTCAGCTTCAACGAGATCGACGTCGGGGTAGTTCTCGTCGATGAAATTCCAGTTGTATGCTGCGGTGTTCCGGCTCTCGTCTGCCTTTTCGAGGGTCTCGATTCGGCTTAGGTTGTCGAGTGCGGTGACGTCAGCGCCTTGTTCTGCGTAGTATTCGACTGCGTGACTGCCAACGAAGCCCGCGCCGCCCGTGACGAGGACCGTCTCTGGTTTGCTCATGTGGAATGACTGAGAACAGGAGGTGAAATCATTTACTCATCATCGTTTGCAGGGACGCGTGTTAATTCGAGACCCGGTTGGTGTTTAATCCTCTCCGACCAACCCTTTCTCTTCGAGTTCCGCGTGGGCCTCTTCGAAGCGATCTTCTGCGTCTTGCTCTCGCCCCCACCTAACGAGTTCTCTCATCCCCTCTTTGAACTTCACTTCGGTTTCAAAACCTATCTTCTCGGCCGCGATTGATGTGTCCGCGAAGCAGTGTCGGATGTCACCCTGACGGAAGTCGTTGGCAATCTCGGGTTCGAGGCTGTCTTCTTTGCCGTAGAGTTCTATGAGCGTCTGTGCGATTCCCTCGATTGTCTTTGGGTTGCCACTCCCGATGTTGAGAGCAACGTCGGAAGCATCAGATTCCATCGCGAATCGATTTGCACGGGCGACGTCGCTGACGTGGATGAAATCACGCGTTTGCTCTCCGTCCTCGAAAATGAGCGGTGGGTTGTCGTTCTTGATCCGACTCGAGAAGATAGCACAGACCCCGGTGTACGGGTTGTCGAGTGACTGCCTGCTACCGTATATATTGAAGTACCGAAGTGCGACAGCTGGAATGTCGTACGCTCTGCAGACGGAGAGAGTCAGTTCCTCCTGATCTTTCTTCGAGATGGCGTAGACACTTGTGCTCTCACGTGGTTTCGACTCTGATGTGGGGATTGGTTCTAGTTCCGCACCACACTCGGAACAAATATGTTCCCACTGTCCAGCTTTCATCTGCTCACCGTCACGCAGCGGGGGATACCGAATCTCGTCTTCCTCGGTGCATCGGTATGCACCCTCACCGTACGAGGACATCGAAGCGGCGACGATGACTTTCTCGAGGTCGATCCCTTCGTTGACGATGATGTCAAGGATACGTGCGGTCGCCAGCGTGTTGACCTCAACGTACTTTTCAATTTCATACATCGACTGGCCGACACCAACGGCACTGGCCTGGTGGTTCAACACGTCCGCATCCTCCAGAAGTTCTGTCATCAACTCTCTGTCTCGGACATCTCCCCAGACGTACTCAGCCTCGTCGTTGAGGTAGTTCGGTTGCCCGTCATGGACCTGCTCGGTGAGATTGTCGACAACGGTGACATCGTAGCCTTCATCGACAAGTTCGTCAACGATGTGACTTCCGATGAATCCAGCACCCCCAGTCACGAGAACGTTCGTCATGCGAGAGTGTGTAAAGCCACACGGCAAAAAGCCATTCATTCGCTGTGATAGCGAACAAAGTTGGGAAGCGTCTTTAGTCGTCGGCTAGTCGGCCTTCGAAGTACGGTACTGTTCGTTCGAGACCCGTTCGGAGGGAGATAGACGGTTCCCAACTGAGTTCTGACGTAATCTTGAAGATGTCTGGACGACGAACCTCTGGGTCGTCCTGAGGGAGGGACTTGTAGGTCACACCAGAGTCGGTGTCGACGACTTTGAGGATGACTTCAGCGAGCGTTTGAATGGATATCTCTTCGGTGTTTCCGACGTTGAACACGTCGCCTGCAGCAGCCTCCGGAGGTGCATCAGCAACGTTCCGGATTCCCGAAATTAGATCGGATACATAACAAAAACTCCGGGTTTGACTGCCGTCACCGTAGATAGTCAAGTCTTCACCTCGGATCGCCTGCGACAGGAAGTTCGGAATCACGCGACCGTCGTGGGGATCCATCCGAGGACCGTAGGTGTTGAAGATTCTGACCGTCCGGATGTCCATACGATATTTCTGTTCGTACGCGACTGCGAGCGCCTCAGAGAACCGCTTCGACTCGTCGTAGGGCGCTCGTGGACCCCTGATATTGACGTTACCGTTGTATGTCTCCGACTGAGGGTGTTCTTCTGGATTTCCGTACACTTCGCTCGTCGATGCGATGAGTGCACGGGCGTCGTATTCGCGAGCACATTCGAGTGCGCGTTCGGTCCCCTGGCTATTCGTCATCGCAATCTCGACGGCGTGTGAGCCGAAGTCGTCTGGACTTGCGCGTGACGCTAGGTGATAGACGATGTCCACGTCGTCGAACTCCGGGAACGTATCTCGAACGTCGTGTTTCTGGACAGTCAACTGCGATGACTCTACGTGCGATAGGTTCTCAGGGCGACCGCTCCCATAATTGTCGAGGACAGTGACTCGACACCCATCTTCAAGGAGACTATCGACGAGATGACTTCCAAGAAACCCCGCACCACCGGTTACGACTGCGTGCTCCATTGCTTGTGATTGCTTTTCTGATGCACTTCTCTTTTCCGACATCGGTTAGAAATTTATACTGCTGTTATCACCGACGTTGAGGTTGTTTGCCTCGCTCTGAACGTCTGCGTTGCTCCCGATGATGCTCTCGTCGATGTTGACACCCTGTAAGACGGCGTCCTTTCCAACAATACTGTTGGCGACGATACTCTGTTCTATCGTTGCACCGTCGTCGATACTCACGTACGGGCCGATGACACTTGCCTCAACAGTGATGCCTTCCCCAGCGTCAATCGGTGGGATAATTACGGAGTCACTGAGCTTTTCCTCTCCGTCTGCATCAGTCCGTTCGAGGAGGACGCGGTTGGCCTTCAGAAGGGTCTCAGGGCGACCACAATCGTACCAGTCTTCGACTTCGAACGTGCGGAGGTTGTGCCCCTGTTCGACCATCCGCTGGAGTGCATCAGTCAACTGGAACTCGTTGCCGGCACCTCTGATATCGTTGTTGATTAGATACCCGAGCGCGTCAAACAGTGCGTTCGAGTTTTCGATGATATACACGCCACTAATAGCGAAGTTCGAAGGTGGGTCCTCAGGCTTCTCGACGAGTCGGCTGACTGCGTTGTCCCTGTTCGTCTCGACAACGCCGTAACGACTCGGTTCGGCGACCTCCTTCACACCGATACTTCCGTCGCTCTTCGGAAGTTCGTCGTGGGCACTCAGGAACGTGTCGAATCCATTTTCGAAGAGCATGTCTCCGAGTGCGATAAGTAACTCGTCACTGCGGGCGACCGGTTCGGCCTGATAGATACTGTGGCCAAGGCCTTTTGCATCTTCTTGCTCAACAAAATCGAAGGTAAATCGGTCGGAGAACGCAGTCTGAACGTATTCGATGATCTGTTCTTTCATTGTCCCACCGACAATGACGACGACTTCTTTGACACTCGTCTCAGCAATATTCTGGAGGATATGTCCGAGAATCGGCTTTCCAGCCAACCGAACCATCCCTTTTGGTTTAGTATGCGTCTGAGGGTAGAGCCGTGTCCCTTGCCCCGCTGCTGGAATGATGGCTTTCATGGAAACGAAATTTCATCCCTCTATCTAAAACCCTCCGCGTCCAATGCTACCTATTGACACAAAGGGGTATCTTATTGTGAATATCACACGACAAACCTTTTAAACGAAACTCACAATCCGATTGCTAATGAAGGTCTCACTCGTCGTTCCTGCACACAACGAGGCGGGAAATTTGACGCGATTGACCAACCGCGTGATATCGGAACTCTCTCCTCCAGAGTTTTCTCACACATTTGAGATCGTGCTCGTAGATGACAATAGCACCGATAAGACTCCTGAGATAGTTGACCAACTCGGTCAAGAATATAGCTCAGTCACTCCTGTACATCGTACCGAGAACGGCGGCTTCGGAAACGCGATTAAAGCGGGGTTGAAAGTCGCATCTGGAGATATCATCATCCCGTTTATGGGAGACCTCTCCGACGATCCTGCGGACGTACCAAAACTGGTTTGCGCCATCGAATCAGGCTACGACGTTGCCTATGGCTCTCGGTTCGTCAATGGAGGTAGTGTCGATGGTTACCCACCGCTCAAACTGCTGTACAATCGCGGGTTCAATAATCTAATCCGGCTTACATTCGGGGTACAAGCACGAGATGTGACAAATGCGTTTACTGCCTACCGCCGTCAGGTCATCGAAGAGGTCAACGTCGATACACTCTCGTCTGAGAGCTTTGATTTAACCGCAGAACTCCCGTTGAGAGCACATATCCTTGGATTTGAGAGTACGGAAGTTCCAGTGTCTTGGCGGAGTCGAGACGAAGGGGTGAGTAAACTGAACGCAACGAAGAAGGGACCGCTATATCTCGAGCGAGCTGCGGAAATGTTTGTTCTCGGTAATGTCGTTGGATTACGGGACCTATTTGGATCGGTATTTAGCGGCTCAAAAGCAACAATCGTTGGAGCGGCGTCGTTCGGGATCCTCATCCTTTTCGCCTTGTTCTCACTTTCGGGATTCGATGGCGTATTTACTGATATCTTCAGCGCCAACATCGGGTGGCTCGCTGTCGGGGCAACTGCGTACGTCGGCTCGTTCGCGTTTAGAACGTGGCGATATCGTGTTCTGTTACGGTCAGCGGGGGATATCGCGAGTCGGGGTGGCGTCTTTCGGAGCATCATGACTGGTTGGTTCGTCAATTTCATTCTCCCCGCACGCGCTGGTGATGCGGTTCGTGCACTCTCGTTAAAGTCGACTGAGGATGTTCCCGTCAGTGTTAGTGGTGGACTCATTGTTGTTGAGCGAGCCCTTGATATGATCACGCTGGGTGTAGCAATGATAACCATCTCACTGTTATTCGTTGATGTCCCCCGATCGGACTATCTTGCAGCGTCCGCATTCGCAATCGCAGCGATACTCGTCGTCGGACTGGTAGTACTCTCTTTCGGTAGTGGCCACCTAGTCGAACGATTCGGTGATCGATTCCCGAGTCTCGCTGGTGGAATCCGGAGTCTAAATCGGATGCTGCATCGCCTAATGAGAAATCCGTACGCGCTCGTCCTCTCGACGTTCCTCTCTGCTCCTGTGTGGCTCCTAGAAGTGAGTACGATTTACTTCAGTGGGCGAGCACTGGGACTTGACCTGACTAGTGTGGCAACCGTCACGACGGCAGTAGGTGCATTCGTCGCACAGGCAGTCCCGCTGACACCTGCTGGCATCGGGACGTATGAAGCGACGATTACCGCCATCTTGTCGCTGTTCGGCGTCAGTAATCAAGTCGCGATGACACTCGGATTGGTTGACCACTTCGTTCGCGTGGCAGTCGTGTACGTCGTCGGTGCAATTTGTACGGTTCACATCGGATTCCGGTCTCGTGCGTATTTCCGCCAGCGCTCCGAGCAAGTTGATGGTAGGACATCGAAGAAAGTACTTGACAACAACTAATGTCTGATGTAATTTCGCGTCTCAAGACGAAGCCACGGCTCGTTCTGGTAGCTGTCGTCGTCTCCTTCGTCTTCTTACGGACTATACTTGCGACCCAGTCGGCCTACAACTTCCACCACGGGTGGAACGAAGGACACTACGCTCTGATTGCTCGCGGATTCCTCAGTCATCCGGTCGTGCCCCGATACGGTGAGTCGTACATCTACAATGTTCCCCCGCTGTATCCGTACCTCATCTCTGTGTTCTTTTTGGTCGTTAGAGAGTCAGCGCTCGTTGCGCGGTTCACGAGTATCCTCGCTGCTGCCGGAACGGTCGTCGCGACCTACTTCTTAGGAATTGAGGTGTTCCGACGAAAACTCCTCGCACTCGGTGGTGCCCTCGGACTTACCCTCCTCCCGTTCTTCCAGCTTTACGCGGGGCGAGCTCAGACCGACATGACGATGCTGCTGCTGTTCACACTCTCGATTACGAGTATTGTCAGAGGATACGAACGTAACCTTAATCGATGGCTCGTCGTCGGTGGCACTACGTTTGCCGCCGCATTCGCAGCGAAGCAACCCGCGATACTAATTCCACCTATACTCCTGCTTTGGGCTCTTGTTCGGGGGGACTCACACCGACGTATCGTCACGAATGGAGCCATCGTTGCCACCGTGGCAATCATCGCCCTCCTCCCGCTCGCTTGGTGGTTTTGGGTCAATTACACCCTCGAACCCCAGGTGTTTGTCTCGACGTGGGAAGACGAATTATTCGGCCGAACTGTACCGTTTGCGAACCTCCCCCTGCTCGTCGCAATCGCCGGTCTTCTCGGATTTACCCCCCCTGTTTTGTTCTTGGCAGGGACACAACTCGTTGACACCGTCAAGCGTGTTGGGTTCTCTCCTCGACGACTCGCGTTGGCCCTCGACAGAAGTGGCATTCTCTGGTCGTGGATATTCATCTACGGTGCATTCGTTCTTTATCGAACACCTCGAAGTCACCAATACTACGCTGTCGCGCTAGCCCCGCCAATTGCGCTACTTGCATTCCGAGGCCTCGAAATCGTCTGGAACCAACTGTCTGAAGACGACGGTACACTCCACATTGCGATTGTGGTTATTCTCGTCATCGGGGTATTCTCGGGAGCAATCGTCCTCTTCGAACTCTCCGGCGAGTATTCGGTTGTCAACGGTGGTGGCGATACGAACGCAAAGGAAGTCGCAACCTACCTTGAAGCAAATGGAGCAGACGGAGCGACTATTCTAGTCATGAACGAGTACCGGCCGCCAGTCCAGTGGTATCTTCGTGACACCGTCCCTGTCGACTCGGTGCAGAGTTATCACGTCTCCAGTCTATCTGAGTCGGCGTTGACGTCGGCAGTAGAGAATTCGTCCAGTACTGTCTACGTCGTCTACCCCGACCCAACGTGGGATGAGTTCCCACGTGAGGATGCGACCCCTGTCTATCGGACCGATTCGTATGAATACAGCGTCGTTTCACTTATCGATAGCGTCGTCGACACCGACTCGAAGTTAAATTACTATTTGGAGCATCGGCAACTCGTCGTCTACCGTCTCGACCGGTGACGGTGAACTCTTCCGTGATATTCTTGCCGAACACTCATTGGAACAGCCCTGCTGCATCGGCGATAGCAAGTGCGGTCGTCCGGTGGTGCTCGCTGATTACGAAGAGGACAACCCCGTAGGTTACCACTCCAACGCAGAGCATTCCGAACAGGCCTACCCAAGAGTTAACCGGTATCTGTCCACGAGCGACGTACACCACGACTGCCATTATTGTTGCACTCACAAACTGTTCACCGAGCGGACGAGTGTAAAACTGAACCGACGAAACCTCTACTTGGAGAACTCGTCTGAACGCTAGATACCGAATCACTTCACTGAAGAAGGTCGCCACCACGACGCCGACAGCACCGAACTCGAGAATGAGTGGGACGCCCAGCAGGATATTCACTGAGATGGTGGAAAACCCGACAACGAGATTCGTTCTCGGTTTGTCCAGTCCGGCGACTGCTTGGTACATCATTTCGGACTGCGATTGAACCATCCTGTACCCTGCGATTCCAATCAGGAGTATCGCTGCATCTGAATATTCGGGGCCGTAGAAAGTCACGACGAGATCGTTCGATAGAACCAACGAGCCGAAGAACACGGGAATCGATACCAATCCAGTGTACGATAGAGAATTTGTCAGGTCAGTGGCAATGGCTCTATCGGATATTGCGTTACTGATTCGCGCCATGAGTCCATTTCCGAGTACTTCGGTGAGGAGTAGTGAGGGCAACGTAAGGACGAACGCGACCTGATAGTTCCCTGCTGCGGTCTGTCCGACAAGAAGACCGAGAAGCAACAAATCAAGCTGTTTGTATGCCTTCCCAATTGCAACTGTTGGGATACTGTAGCGTGCGTACGACCAAATGTGGCGGGCAGTTTCAACTGATGGCATCACCGGTCTCAGACTCAGAAACCACACTGTAGCCGGAATTGTCAAAAGCGTAGCGAGAGAAAGTCCTCCAGCGATCCCCGCAGCACCGTAGCCAGCGAGGACGAGAACAATCTGAAGTGGGGTCGTTAAAAGCGAACGGACGAGGTCAATCCACGTCGCTATCGAAACTTTCCCCAGACCCTCGATCAAGGCTTGAAGCGGAAAGAAGAATCCGGTCGTAACCATAAGTAGGACGAACAAGAAGAACGCATGATTAAGGCCGGTGTACGACGAGAGATATCCTCGGGCTAGAAAGGCTAGAATCCCGAGAAAGAGCATGTAAACCGGGATGCTCAAAAGGGCGAACCCGAATATACGCCCTTTCTCCGCATTCGGTTCTGAAAACCGTTTTTTGAATGCGACAGATAGCCCTCCAAGTGGTCTATCAGCAAATTTGACGATAGAAAACAATAGATAATATCCACCGAATGTCAACGGGCCGAGCACGCGGGCGAACAAAATCGTTCCTGCGAATCCGACGGCTGCCATGAGGAATTTCGCAATCGCGGCCTTCGAGATCTCAAGGCTGAACGATAGTTCTCTTGCCTCAGTCATTCAATATATCCGAGTTGCCGAAGTTGGTCTTCAGGAAGATTTAATTGTTCTGAATCTGGGTCGTACTCTGGCACATTGGTCTCGACCCATCTGTAGACGTCATATACATCGTCGGGGACACTCCCCAGTGTCGACGAGATGAATGCTCTCCACGAGTGCTGAGCTATGGGGAAGTCTCCATCACCATTGTCGCTATAGAATGAGACAACTATCCCGTGATCACTCAGGATAATGAGTTCGTCGTCTTCGTCCATTGACTCACGGATCCGATTCACCCAATTAGCCACCCATTCGTATGCTCTTCGAAGTTGTACTTCATTTGAGGCGTAAGCGTGCCCAAACGCGTCTAAGGTGTGGATATGGGTCGCAATAAGTGAGCTTTCGTGACGGAGTGTCTCTTCAACCCAAGCGAACTGCTCTGCCCCTATTGCAAACACAGCACGATTGAACTCTCCAGCAGTCATATCTTCCTCTTGACTCATAAGTCGCCAAACGGTTGCTAATTCGTCTCCGTTGTGTACTCCGGGCCAGTTGTGGACAACCCGCCCATCTCCTTTGAGAAACGACTCTGCAGTCGTCTCTCCGACAGCGTACTCGGCTCCTGTCAACGTCGTCGCAACCTCTCCCAGGCGGGTTCGAACAGAAAGTGGCAGACCTCCCGTAAACTTCGATGCCAAATTCAGAAGCGGCCGATTCCAATCGCTTGTCCCCGACTTCGTTACACCGTGTTCATCCGGTGATAATCCGGTGGCAATCGTCGCCCACACTTCTGGAGTGTACGGATAATCCATACTGTGGGAGAACGTTTCTAACTCACCCGACGTATCAAGTCGAAGTGAATCCAACTGAAAGTACTCTACTAAACCTGCATCGAGGGCATCAAGAGCGAGTACGACGAGAGTCATTACTACATTAACTCCCACTCAATTCAATAAGTAGTACGATTGCACAGAGTCACTTGAACACGTAAAAGACGTTCACATCAGAAGAACTTTGCCACGGACTGTAGAGAACTGAACAATGAAATCTGAGCGAGAGTCTCTGCACGCAACTCACGTGTACCTCGACGAAGGAGCAGAAGAGGGAGGAATCGCTCACCCAACACAGGACCTCATCTCGTCTCTACGTAAAAAGATCACCGTATCAAAAGAGCTGATACAGCAACCGAAGTCGTCTTCACCACGTTACTGGTACCAACTCGCTCAGCGGTCCTCACGTGAGACCGATGTGGTTCACGTACATTTTGAATACGGGTCGTTTGGATCTCTCGGCGGTATATTTCTCGGGACGATGTTCCCCTTCTTCGCACGTGGGTTGAATTCTCCCCTTGTGATGACTCTCCACAATTTAGAGACCGATAGAACACTCAAATTCGACTCACTCAGTGCTGTGATGGAATCAATTGGTTCTCTCGTTCGTCGTCCAATGGAGATGTCAATGCGCAACTCGACTGATTTCTTTATCACGTTGATGCAGGAGCAAGCAGATTACTTGGCTGAAACTGGTGTTGATCCATCACATATTGAGCACATTCCGCTCGTACCAGAAACCGATCCTACACTCTTGGACAAAGACAAATGTAAACGAAACCTCGGTATCGAAGGGAAACACGTCATCACGTCGTTCGGTTGGGTTCGTCGTTCGAAAGGCTACGAGCGAATCATCAAGTTTCTCGACCAACTTCCCGACGACGTCGTCTTTCTCGTCGCGGGAGGGGCGCGGACGAACGAGCACGAGGCGTACGTAACCGAGCTTAAGCAACTTGTCGAAGATAGAGGATTGTCTAACCGGGTGATCTTTACTGGTTATCTTCCACGGGAAGACCACCCGACAGTGCTGAATGCAACTGACGTCCTCGTTCTTCCCTATCGTGACAATCGTGCGTCCGACGCGCTCGCAAGAGGGTTGTCGTATCGAATCCCGGTTGTGACATCTTCGAATCGGGAATTTAGTAGTATCCGCCAAAAGTGGGGTTGTATTCTCACTGCGAGCGATAACGACGAACTTCGAGAACAAGTGTCTCTCGCGTTGTTTGACGAAGAAACACGGAGGTCGCTCCAAAGAAACGCAACATCGTACGCTGAATCGATGAACTGGGACGCTATCTCAGAAGAGATTATCCACAAGTACCAGCTAGTGGTTACAAATGAGTGACTCAAACACGATCTGTCTCCTCGCACTTGATGCCGCAGACTACCAACTTGCCGAGCGGTGGGGGTGCGAAAATATGCTTCTTGGAGACTCATGATCACATCGAGTCGTTCTCTTATAGCACTGATCTGCCGATCACGACGGAAGTCTGGACAACTGTCGCAACGGGTGTGCACCCAGAAGAACATGGAATCGTTGCAACCGGAGAGCAACAGGAGTGGAAAAATCCGGTCTTACAGACGCTCAGTAAAGTAACACCGTACGTTCTCCCCAAAGATCTCAGAGTTCGCCTCGGTACAATACTCCGCGGGGATGAGGAAGATTCGGCTATGGTCATGCGACAGACTGATGTCGACACAATATTCCCTCACGGGTCGGCGTTTGGGTGGCCTGGTGTAACTCCTGCGCGTCATCTCTCCGAAGCGTGGCACTTACTAGAACAGGCGAATGCAAACAAGATTTCGACGGACGAGTTACTGGACAAATCGATGAAAAATACAGGTATTGAGTTCGGCTGGCTTATTGCCGCAGCAGACCTCGGATATCCCGTTGTTGGAGTCCATTCACACATCCTCGATATTGCAGGACATGCGTTCGCCCGCCGAGAAAAGAAATTGAAGGAGGTTTATACTCAAGTCGACCGTCTCGTAGGGATGATTCAGGAGCACACAGATCGACTTGTGATTCTCTCGGACCACGGCATGCAAGTCGAATGGCTTGACGACGAGTCTCCCGGTGACCACAGCTTACGGCCATTCATCTCGAGCAACTTCGCGACTGACCTCCCAGATGATATGTATTCGGTGAGGCCGTGGGTTGAATCACAGATTACTGCCAATACTGAAGAACGCGATGAGTCTGTTGGAATAGACACCACGCATCAGCAGTTAAAAGACCTTGGTTATCTGGAGTGATCTTTTGGACTCAGTTCACGAGTTGTTCATATATCTCGACCGTTTGTTCGCCAAACTGTCTCCAGTTCACTTGCTTAACGTAGCTGTCGGCAGCGTGGCGGAGTCGTTCGCGCTCATTTTCGTCGAACAGCACCGTCTTGAGCACAGATGCCAGATCGTCGGGTGTTTCGTATGTCTGGATGCAGTCGTAGTCGTCATGAATTTCCGCGAACGCCGGGAGGTTTGAGGTTACCGTTGGTTTTCTGTACGCTAACGCATCGTTGACGGCGATACTTACACTCACCCGTTGATAAGGTAGGACGACAACATCTGCTGCACTAAATATTTCGTCGATAGTATCCGTGTCAGAGACATATCCAATCCGTTTGTACCGGTCCGAAACACCGAGATTGACCGCGAGTTTCCGAAGCCGCTTGTCAAACGCTTCATCCTGATTTGTTTTCGGATCTCCAACGACTAAGTAGGTCGTGTCCTCGAATGACGTGAGTACTCGAATTACGTCTTGAATTCGCTTTTTTTCTTCTACCCATCCGAAAGTGAGTATAACTGGAGTTGACAACCCTAATCTCTCTTTTGAGCTCTTGGAATCGAGCAGTGTTTTATCGTCTTCTGCAGGCAGCAGGAGTTTGTGGATGTGGTGAGTGTTCTTGTGTCGTTCTTCAAGAACTGATCTCGCCTCTCGTGTATGGACTACAACCGCATCAGACGCCCACAGTGCAAGCCGTTCCAGAATCGAATCTCTAATCTGTAGTATTCGGTTACCGATCTGATTGAGGTGGGTATGTTTTCGGTGGACCTCGTGAAGTGTAGTTACAACCGGACGTGGGTCACGCTTCAACTGCGCAAACATCGCTGGTGAACCTGTCCCGCTCATCCCAATCTCTCCAAACAACCCTGCTTCGAATTGGAGGTGGATTATATCGGCGTCACGTGGAATGTCTTCTACTAACCGGGCATAGTGAAGTGGATCTTTGCTATCACGATCATCAACCGGTGTAATCCTTACAGTCGTGTTCTGCAATTTGATGGACCTAACAAGTCTCTCAGTGTACGCAACGATACCTCCCCTGCTATTCCACGGTGTTATCTGTGCAACGCACAATTCAGCCATGATATGTCTCCTCGACGTTATCGGTAACCTCGTTCCATCCGGCGAGGCAAGTCGTATTCACTTTTGTTTGCATTCCGCGTCGTAGCGCATCTATCGTTGATGTGGAATCTGTACTGTCGATAAGCACAACACCTTCGTTGGCTCCCCAGTCTACTAAGGCCCCCGCGTTCCTCACTACACACGGCGTCCCCGCCGCCAACGCCTCTGCCACCGTCATCCCGTAGGCTTCGAACTCACTCATGGTCACGTAGACGTCGGCACCAGCGTAGAGACCAGGTAACATCTCGCTATCAACGTATCCGAGGAACTCGACTCGGTCTTCGACACCAGCCCGTCGTGCGATTCGCTCCAACTCATCTCGATACGGCCCGCTTCCCGCGACGAGCAGGTCGAATTCGGGGAGACCGGTCATCGAACGAATCACGTGCTGGACACCTTTGTACTCCTCTAACCGCCCAACTGTGAGGAGATACGGTCGTTCCCGATCGAACGGTGTGGCCGACGCGAATCGCTTGACGTCGAGTCCGTTCGGAATCACCGTCGCATCGACATCGAAGTCCCTCGCCAATTGTTCGCGTTCCCACTCGCTGACGGCGACGACAGCGTCGGCATGCTTGACTGCCCACCTGCCGAACGGCCTGTAAAGCGACAGCAGTCTCTCCCGAACCGAACTCGCACTTCCACCGTGGTAGTGCGTTGTCACGACGAATCGTCGCTCACCGACACCCAGCGCCGCGAAAAAGATCGGGAACGAGTGATAATTGTGTGCGTGTACGACATCGGCGTCCACGTTCCGAACTGCCCACATGATCTGCGGGCAAATATGCATGGATCCGTCCGGTGCGACTCCACGATAGCGCTTAATACGAACGCCATTTCGCCGCTCGCGTCGAAATCCGTTCCCGCCAGCGTCAGCCGTGAGGACAGTAACCTCGTGCCCACGGTCGACGAGTCGCTCTGAAATTTCTGCTACGTGTGTCTCCACACCTCCGGATTGCGGCGGATACCGCGGCGTCACCTGCAATATCTTCATTCGTACTGGTCTCGCAGTTCTTCGTCGACTTCCCAAATTGCACTCCCTTCCCCGCGCAGCAGTTTCACACTCGCAAAGAGCAGCGACACCTGCGTATCGAAGAGTGCGTAGGCGGGCTGGAGCGACCCGAGTTTATCGCGTGACCCGAGAGCGACGAACGCAGCGACAGCACCGGGTACAACGAGTCCAAGGGGGCCACCGAGGGCGAACCCGACGAGCGTCGTCACCGACAGCACGCCAGCGAGCAACCACGGCGAAACGATCATAAACCACCAGTTGAACGGGAGAACGACAGCCCCGTACATTCCGTACCGACCCAATGCATCGCGGTGCTGGACGAGGAGTCGAATTAACCCCATCGCACGCCGGTCCTTCTGCGTTCGCCGCTTCGAGAACGCAGAGTGCGACGCCTCCTTGTAGCGGATGTTGGGGTCGAAGACAACGCGTTTGCCGTTCCGACGAATCAGCAGTGCCAGTTCGGTGTCGTCGGCGATGGAGTCCGGGTCAATGGGAACGATTTCGTCGTTTTCGAACGCGGAGAACGGCCCGTGGAAGATGAGCGTCGAATCGAGATGTGATTCGAGCGTTTGGATGGTCGCTTGGATTCCACGGTACCCCTCTTCGACGCCGCTGCCACCGAGAACGTCTGCGTTTCGGCCGGTGACCGCGCCGACGTGAGGGTCGGCGAGGTTGGCGGCCGCGATACGGAGCGCATCGGGTGCGACTTTCGAGTCACAATCGGTCTTGACCACCATCTCGTTCTTTGCGGCGGCGTATGCGTCGTTGAGTGCAGGGGCGAGACCACGACGCTCGTCTTCTTCGATGAGGTTCAGCATCGGCGCGTCGCGACGCTCGAACCAGTCGCGGATGAGCTCCCGCGTCGAGTCGTCGCTCGAATCCACGATGACGACTTCGACCTTCTCCATCGGGTAGTCGAGCGCGTAGATGTCGTCGAGTTTGTTTTCGATGATTCGTTCCTCATTGTACGTCGGCAGCACGATGCTGACTGTCGGTTCCGCGTCCTGCTTGTTCGCCGGAGAGCCCTCCGGATCAACCACGTAGTAGAGCAATCCGTAGAGCAGATACGGGATCCCCGTGAGCGAAAAAAGGAACACCGCCCCTTTCACCAGACGGCGAGCGAGAGTGCGCATACCCCCGGTTGAACGAGAGTGATAAAAATAACACGGGTCTCACGCTTTGCTACCGTCCTCCAGAGTTCATATCGGTAGTGACTACCTCTACATTAGGTGCAATTCTGGCTGGCGCACACCCACATGATTCCCCGGAAGGACACCTTCGTTATCGTCGTCCCGAGGCTCTGATTTAATTAGAGACCGACCTAAGTGAACTCCATCGAATAGACCAACACTTCAGGGCGAGACAGACTGGATACACAGGACATCAGCTTCGAAAATATGGTCGATTCAGCGATTGTTGAGTGAACGTGAACTGCGCTGGTCGAAGCAAGTGTGAGTGCCGATGATGGGCGAGGATACTCTCTGAGACGAAACGAAAACAGGCAATACACCACCTGTACGATGAAGTGTACTGGTGATGAGAGAGAAGGGACAGGCGTCACGATTCGAAAGATCCTGTGAGTACGTCGACGAGCACAGACCTGTGAGGAAACAAGAAACCACAGTCAGGCGCGGCGTTACGGCACGAAAACACGCAGGGGGATTCATAGAATGAGGTCAGTTGTCGACAGGGCCTCGGCACCAAATTCACACCCACGCGAACGACGACACGAATACACCCTTGCGGAAAACGGGCGAGTGTGTACACCCCTAATATCGGAGGGTGTACCGGGGCGAGCCGAAGACACTTAAAAACAAAAAAGGGTGTAGAGGATAGGCAAATAAGTACAAGGGTGTACGAGTACCAAGCAGCTTCGACCCACACGCACGAGACATTGATCGAGCTAGGGGTCCAGTACTGCCCGCGTGATTGACATCCTCCCCGCGCTAAAGCGCGAGGATTCCTCCGTTGGGGGTTCGGCTACCGACCCACGGAGGCAACTTGCGGGTTTGTGCGCACTTCTTTGGGACGTTCGTGAGGGTGTGGTTCCCCCGACCAACCGTGGTCGTCCCACTCGAAGCGCACGGGCCGTGCCATCGGCCTGACTTCCGTGTCGCTGTTTTCTCGAAGGAACGTCTCTGACGCCGTGAGGTCGGCGTGCCCCTCGAATCCACACGGACAGGTCAGCGTATCTCGTGGCGAGTCGTCTCCTCGTGGTCGTCACACTCGGGGCACGTCTGGTTCGTCCATGCTTCCGACTCGGCTTCGAGAGAGATGCCGTACTCCTCACAGACGTACGCGAGACGGTGGATGAACTTCTTGAACGCCCAGAAATTGTGCGTCTTCTCGTTCACCCTGACCGACCAGTAGGTTTCCAGCACGTTGGTCAAGTCGCCCACGTACACTGTCGCCACGCCCTCGTCGTACAGTCGTTCAACAAGGTCGCGCACCAGCGCGTTCTGTGCGTGGTCACGACGCTTCGTCCGCTGTCGGTACAGCCGTCGAATCCGCTTGGAACTGTATCGTCCTTCACGGAGTCGTCCGGAAGACTCCGTCTTCCGTGATTCCGAGAGACTCCGTCTCTCGGGCAATTTCGACTGTAGGCGGGCGATTTCGTCTGTCGTCTCGCGGAAACGTCCGAACAACTTCCGTCCGTCGTAGAGGTACTGGTTCCCAGTGGTCGTGGAACAGGCGACGAGATTGTTTGCGCCAACGTCGAGGGCGGCTTCGTGAGAAGCCAATGGTGAATCCAATCGAGAATCAGATACGGTGACTGGTTGGAAAGCCCTGAACGTGTCGCTTACTTCGTCGTACGCAAGTTCCAGACGACCCTGTTTGCCGTCCCACTTCGGGTTACCTCGGACTTCGAGGCGGAGTCGTTCGTGGTAGCCGAGTCCGTATTCGTCTTTTAGTTCTTGCCCGACTGGGATTTCGAGACGCGACCGCTTGCCCCACTCTATCGTGTACTGGTTGCATCGGATGTAGGTGCGGAGTTCGCGTCCGTCCTCTTCGTTGCCCCAGTACGACGGTTGGTTGGCGTACTCGCCTTTCTCCTTGAGGGCGAAGAACGACCGCCACGCTTCGCTGTTCTTGCGCGTGACCTGTTGGACGGTCGCACTTCCGACGACGCCGTTGTAGCGTCCTCGGTACTCAGCGGTGTCCCACACGTCGCCGTCACCGAAGTAGTTCTGATAATGATTGCGTTGGAACCCCGTCTATGCCATTGTCGGCGGTTGAATACTGTGGGTCGGCTTCATCCCCGTCGCCAGATTACATCTGGCGGGCAACCAGAACGCGACGCGTTCTGGTGACGCCCTGAAGGACGGGGCTTTCGCCTCGAATTTCCCGTGAAGCGTTCAGATGTACAACTAAGTCGCGTCCGTGATAGTAAAGAGAAAACCCTTTTGAGAAGTCCTCCACCACCACAGTAACAATGCCCACCCCCGACTCCGTTTGTATCCTCGTCCCCACCTACAACGAGGCGGAAACAATCGCCGATGTCGTCTCCGACTATCGAGACGAGGGATACACCAACGTGCTCGTCATCGACGGTGGGTCTACGGACGGAACCCGGGAGCTCGCAGAAGAGGCTGGCGCACACGTCGTCGTCCAATCCGGGTCGGGAAAGGGTCAAGCAGTCAGAGAAGCCGTCGAGGACCACATCAAAGCGACATACGTCCTGATGCTCGACGGCGACGGCACCTACGAAGCGACAGACGCCACCGAGATGCTCGACCCGCTCGCCGAGGGGTACGACCACGTCATCGGTGACCGCTTCGCCGACATGCGGCCGGGTGCGATGACGCGACTCAACAGGGTCGGAAACCGCATCATCAACCGGGCGTTCGCGTTCATTCACGGTCAGGACTTCCGCGACATCCTCAGTGGCTATCGAGCGTTCACTCGCGAGTCGTTCCTCGATATGACGCTCACCTCCGACGGCTTCGGTATCGAGACGGAGATGGCCGTCGAGTGTGCGAAACGGGGCATCAAGACGACGGTCGTCCCCACCACCTACTACCCGCGGCCCGACGGCTCGGACACGAACCTCAAACCGATCCGCGACGGCGGCATCATCTTTCTCGAACTGTACCGCCGCGCCAAGACCAACAACCCGCTTTTCTACTTCGGCAGCGTCGGATTCGCGTCGACCGCGACCGGGGTCGGTCTCGCCCTGTACGTCGCCTACGACTGGGTCGTTCGCTCGATCTCGCACGAGGTCATCGCGGTCGTCTCCGCGGCGGGCATCCTCTTCGGCGTGCAGCTGCTGATGTTCGGCGTGCTGTCGGACCTCATCCTGTCGCTGCATCGCGAGCAGATGAAGCGCATCGAAGAACTGCAGTGAGCGTCGGCCCGCGCCGGTTGTCGGGACCGGGTGAACCGACCGAGACCGCCCTCAGAACGGGACGAGCGAACGAAGCCGACCCATCAGACTCTTTGACGCTTTGGCGCGAAACTCCTCGAACACCGGGTGGAGCGTCTCCAAGAGGTCGCGGCGAGAGTCGAATCGGTCCTTCGGAGCGGCGGCGAGGGCGTCGCTTATCGCGACCGTATTGCCTGCTGCGTCAATCGGCACGGCGACGTCGTCGAGCGCTCGCACGATCTCGCTTGCGTCTGCCGGGTAGTCGATATCTGCGGTGTCGACGTCATCGGCGAGTGCGGCGATACCGAATTCGATTGAGTCCGGCTCCGACGTATCATTCTGCGGCGGTCTCGCGGCCATCGAACGTGTATACGATGTCCCGAATGGAAAAACCCCCGACCTTCGGGGACATCGCCGGTGAGCGCCGGGAAACCGGACGGACGGTCGCAGTCGCCACCGTTGGGGTTAACCCCGCCCGGTGCCACGGTCGAGCCATGACCGAGTACACGACGGTCTCGATCCCGAAGGAGTTGGCCGCTCGCGTCGACGACACCATCGAGGGAACCACCTTTTCGAGCACGAGCGACCTCGTTCGGTTCCTCCTGCGCAGCATCGTCATCCAACACGAGCGCTCCGGTGGGGACCTCTCCGAGTCGGAGTTCCAAGAGATAGCGGAACAGCTGACCGACCTCGGCTACCTGCGGTAGTCAGCCGGGCACGGTCGGGTCAGTCGAGTTCTTCCTGCGGCGGTTCGGCGTCGAGCACGACGAGTTCCAACTTCCGTCCGGCGCGGTCGAAGGCGGCGAGCGTCCGCCGCTCCCACGGGGGGACGGCGAGGAGCACCACGGCCGCGAGGTCGTCGCGCTCCGTGAGCTCGAACGGACCTGCGGATGGGTGAGAAAGCGGGCGCGGCCGCGCCCGGCGGGCGTTCCGAGGTCCATGCCAAAGACGGCGCTCACGGACTGGCCGGCTTCGGACATGTAGAAGTGGGTGAGAACCGGCGTCTCCGGGTCGAGCCCGAGGTCCTCGTCGAACTCGCCGGCGGGCGTGGGCGCGAGAACGACGTTCGCGGGCTTCGGCTCGGCCTCTTCGCCCATTTCGAGGAGGACGTCCACGAGTCCTCGCGTGACGTGAACTCGCCGTCGTTCCGGCTCCTCGCCCGCGTTGTCAGCGGTGGGGTCGGCGGTCGGTTCTATGTTGGAGGGCTGTTCGTCGCCGTCGCTTGGGGGAGTGTCGTCGGGCATCAGTTTGAGAGCATCGAGGTGAACGCCCGGGCGTAGGCGCTCGGGAGGTTTCGTCGGGCGTTTCCGAGTGCGGTTCGAAGCTCGTCACCCGCGTTCACGGGCACGCCAGCGCCGTGACCGACGAGCAGCCGCTCGGGGTCGTAGCGCGAGAGCACGCGGCGCGGCGGGAACGGCCGGAGCATCGGGTGGACGCCGAGGTGCTCGCCGCGGGCGCAGAAGTAGCCCACCGTGCCGACCGACTCGGGGACGACGAGCAGGTCGTAGTCGTCGTGGTAGAAGCCGACTTCCTGCCACGGCGGGAGAGAGCGGTCGACGAGGCGGAACGCCTCGAAGCCCGAGTCGGCGAGATCGGCCCCGAAGCGCTCGACGGTCGCGTCGAGTTCGTCGGCGACACCGGTCATCCACGAGGCGACGTAGACGGGGGCCTCGTGGCGGTTGGCGATGGCCGCCGAGTCGCGCTTGTGCCGGTCGAGGCCGACGACGACGCCGGCCACGTCGCCGAACTCGTCGAACAGGTCGTCGACGCCGGGGGCATCGACGGGGTCGAACACCCACACGTCGCCGTCGACGGCGACGGCGTGGCTGGCGCGCTGCATGGTCTCGTCGGGGTGTGCGAGCCAGCCGACGCCGTGGTCCCATCGGTCGATCTCGCGGAGGTCGGACGTGCCGCGACCTTTCATCGGCATGTCAGTATCGTGGGGCTCGCGGCGCATAAGGACTCTCCCCGCGGCCGATGCACCCGGTTGTCGTGCTGCTCGTCACCGGCCGCCGGTCGGCCGCGACGACCGCAAAACGGGCCGCCCGGTCAGAGGCTGTCCGTGTTGATGTCCACGCCGGGCGGGGAGACCACGAGGAACTTCCGGAAGTGCATCAACTGGCCGTCCATGTCCTTGATGTCGCGTGCGAAGCCCGACGCGAGTTTGTTGAGGTCGCCCTCGATGGCGAGAAAGAGGACGTTTCCGCGGGCGACGGACTGGACCCACTCCTCCGGCGGGGTCGACCCGTCGAGGACGCCGAGGACCACGTCGCCCTCGGCGTCGTCCTCGTCGAGGTGTTCTTCGGCCGTCTGCAAGTTGAGATTGAAATCGCCCATACCCGCCCGGTTGTCGAGCGACGAGAAAAGGGTTCGGTCGGGGCGTGAGTCCGCCGCCGAGCACGCAAAGAGACCATTGTTATCACGTTGCACACGACAGTCGCGTTTCGATCCACGTTTGTCCAGTCGTCGGTGCGCGCACCGGGTAGTAAATTTTGTTTCTAAATTCTATTTAGTTGTATTATCGTTCCGGAGCCATCGAACAGCGAGCGCACATATCAAGTCAATATATGTCATGATATGATATAAGGACGTTTAGGTACTGCGATTACCCCCGAGAGTGGTTGTCACGCAACACTCCCTGAACGTTCGTGATACTGTCGGGGAGAAACATTTAAATAGGAGTTCGGGCACGTGACTGACACGATGTCTCACAAAGACACGGAGGATTCGTCGGGTTCCCCGGCGGGTCGAGTTCTTCCAGGGCACATTAGCCCAACAATCTGAAATCGAAGACGTACGAATCTTCGACACGACGCTCCGCGACGGCGAACAGTCACCGCGAACCTCGTTCAGCTACGAGGAGAAGCGCGACATCGCCGAGACCCTCGACGACATGGGCACCCACGTCATCGAGGCCGGGTTCCCGGTGAACTCGGAGGCGGAGTTCGAGGCAGTGGCGGATATCGCTGCTTCGACGGACGCGACGACGTGCGGGTTGGCCCGCGTCGTCGACAAGGATATCGAAGCCGCGCTGGATTCCGGCGTGGACATGGTGCACACGTTCGTGAGCACCAGCGACGTCCAGTTGGCCGACTCGATGCACGCTTCCCGAGAGGAAGCCGTCGAGCGGGCCGTCCGCAGTGTCGAACACGTCCGCGACGCGGGCGTTGAAGTAATGTTCTCGCCGATGGACGCCACCCGGACGGACGAGGACTTCCTCATCGAAGTCGTCGAGGCCGTCTCCGAGGCGGGCGTCGATTGGATCAACCTGCCGGACACTTGCGGCGTGGCGACGCCGACTCGCTTCGCCCGCATGGTGGCGACGGTCAGAGAACACACCGACGCGAGAATCGACGTGCACGCGCACGACGACTTCGGACTGGCGTCGGCGAACGCGATGGCCGGCTTCGAGGCCGGCGCAGCGCAGGCGCAGGTGTCGGTCAACGGCATCGGCGAGCGCGCCGGCAACGCCGCCTACGAGGAGGTCGTCATGGCCGCGGAATCCCTCTACGGCGTCGATACCGGCATCGACACGACGAAGATAACCGAGCTGGCTCGCGTCGTCGAGGCGGCGTCCGACATCCCGGTCCCGGCGAACAAGCCGGTCGTCGGCCGCAACGCCTTCTCTCACGAGAGCGGCATCCACGCCGCCGGCGTCATCGAGAACGCCGACACCTTCGAACCGGGCGTCATGACCCCGGAGATGGTCGGCGCGACCCGCGAGTTCGTGCTCGGCAAGCACACGGGGACGCACTCGGTACGCAAGCGCCTCGCAGATATCGGGTTCGACCCCTCGGACGCCGAGGTCCGGGAGGTCACCCGCCGCGTCAAAGACCACGGCGCGGAGAAAGAACGCGTCGACGACGCGACGCTTGAGGTGTTCGCCCGCGACGTGGGTATCACCCACGAGGACGATACGGAGGAGGAGGTCCGCGCCTGATGGCGCCGGGCTGTGGCCCTACGGGGCGACCGCCCTGCACGCGTTCGACCTCCCGCCCGGCGTGCAATCGTTGCCCGCCGCGAAAGCATTATTACCGACGGGACGGACGTGTTGCATACGATGACCTCGCACGACGCACACGCGGTTCGCTCGACCCCGGACGCCGGGGCCAGCGACGCCGCCGTCGGCGCGATTCGGTCGCTCATTATTGTAGGGGCATAGCCCCCTACCACACCATCTCTCCGTCCCGCGTATCCGCACCGTTTTCAGACACGTCCGCAGTCCCCACAATGGCGCACCAGCACCACACGCAGTCACCAGACAACTCGTATCGACGACCGACCACACACCACGGAGCCCACACATGAGCGAACGAACCGCAGCCACGACCGACCCCGACGCGACCGACGCCGCCGACGACTCGACCGAGACGCCGACCGAGGTTACCACGGGTTCGACGTCAGTCGTCCGCGCCCTCGAAAACGCCGGCGTCGAAACCGCCTTCGGCGTGCAGGGCGGGGCGATAATGCCCATCTACGACGCGCTGTACCACTCGGACATCCGTCACGTGACGATGGCCCACGAGCAGGGCGCGGCGCACGCCGCTGACGCGTACGGCGTCGTTCGCGGCGACCCCGGCGTCTGTCTCGCCACGTCCGGTCCGGGTGCGACGAACCTCGTGACCGGCATCGCCGACGCGAACATGGACTCCGACGCGGTGCTCGCGCTCACGGGGCAGGTCCCGTCCGACATGGTCGGTTCCGACGCGTTCCAGGAGACCGACACCACGGGCGTCACCGCGCCCATCACGAAGCACAACTACTTCGCCTCGTCGCCCGACACCGTCGGCGACACAGTCGGCGAAGCGTTCGCGCTCGCCGCCGAGGGCCGCCCCGGTCCGACGCTCGTCGACCTCCCGAAGGACGTCTCGCTCAACGAGACCGACAGCGAGCCGGGGGCGGCACAGCCGCCCGA